>JALRIK010000019.1 GCA_023255435.1 Marivivens sp. | reverse complement strand
GAAGTCTGCAAGCCGCAGGTCGGGGATCGTGCGCAGGCTTTCGACCTTTTCCCAAAGCTTGGTCATAGCGCGGGCATAGAGCACCTGAAGCTCGAATTTGCCCATCTGGTTGAGCACAGCGCGGGAGCGTAGTTCCATCAGGATCGCAAGCGCGGGAATTTCCCAGAGCATGACCTCGGGCCACGATCCTTCGAAGGTGAGCTCGTATTGGCCGTCGCGCTTTTCAAGATGATAGGGCGGAAGGCGCAGGTTCTCGAACCACTCCATGAAATCGGAGCGGAACATCTGGCGCTTGCCGTAAAAGGTGTTGCCGCGGAGCCAAGTGGATTCCCCGCGCGAAAGCGAGAGCGACCGCACGTGGTCAAGCTGTTCGCGCAACTCGCCTTCGTCGATCATGTCGGCAAGACGGATGTGTTTCGCGCGATTGATCAGGCTAAAGGTCACCTTGGTGTCGGGGTTGTTGCGGAACACCGATTGGCACATCAAAAGCTTGTAGAAGTCGGTGTCGATCAGGGACCGAATGATCGGATCGATCTTCCATTTGTGGTTATAGACGCGTGTGGCGAGATCGACCATCTTGGGCTCCTTGATTTGGTGCCAATTAAGAACATGAGGCGAGACGGATCAAGCGAGCCGCACCCGCTGACCCGAAGCGGCAGAGGTTTTCACCGCTTCGATCACGCGTAAGGTTTCAAGTCCTTCGCGCCCCGAAACAAGCGGAGCCTCCTCACCGCGGATCACATTGGCGAAATGGGTGATCTGACGGGCAAGGGGGTCTTCGTTCGGGATCGCGGGACGCGAGAGTTCAAAGGGTTCATACCAGCTTTGCAGTCCGTTGTTACGGCGCAGATCGAGTTGCGGCAAAGCGAGCGATCCATCTGTGCCCCCGATGAGATAGCAGTGTTCGCCGTCCGCTTTGGGATAGGCGGGGTTTTCGCCTGTCGTCATCTCCCAGCTCCATGGCGAAATAGTCGCGTCACAAACGGAAGCGGTGGCAAGCGCACCAGACGCAAATTCAAGAAGGATTACCGCCGTTTCTTCGACGGCGTTCCCTCTTACAGCATTCGACTCGGCGGCCGTAACCGCGACCACTTCGCCAAGGAGATACCGAAGGTTATCGACGTCATGGATCAGGTTCAGAAACACCGGCCCCGCCCCCTTCTCACGTCGCCAATCCACGTCGAAATAATCATCCGGCTTTTTGATCCAGAACATCGCATTGGCGACCAGTGGGCGCCCGATGTCGCCACGCTCGATCATTTCTTTTGCCTTTTGCATCAGAAGATTATGACGGCGATGGTGGCCCGTCAAAAGCGGCACTCCTGCGGCCTCGGCAGCCTCGACGAGCTCGGTCGCATCCTCGAGTTTGTCACAGAGCGGCTTTTCGATAAGTGCGGGAAGCCCTGCCGCGATGCACTCAAGCCCGTTCAGTTTATGAAGCTGGTTGGGCGTGGCGACCAAGACCCCATCGGGCCGATCCACGGCAAGCATCTCGGTAAGAGTTGGATAGCTGGGCGCGCCGAACTCTTGCGCGACGACGGCACCCACCGGACTTGGATCAATCACAGCGGCGATCTCTGCGTGCTCGCTCTGAGTGATATGCATTACATGTCGCCGCCCGATAAGGCCGGCGCCCATGACTGCTATGCGGACTTTAGACATTTGTTTTCCCGATCTTAAACAACGTTCACGCCGACCGATGTCATCGCGTCGGTCGCAGCGGCAAGAGAGCCATCGAAGTCGATCGCGCGGCATAGGTCGGTTCTGACGGTGACGTCGAATCCAAGCTTGGCCGCATCGACGGCAGAGTAGTGAACACAAAAATCCGTGGCGAGCCCGACAAGCGTCAACGCCTCGATGCCGCGGGTCCGAAGATAGCCTTCGAGCCCTGTGGGCGTTTTGCGATCATTCTCGTAAAAGGCGGAATAGCTGTCGATCGCGGGATTGAAGCCTTTGCGCAGGATAAGATCCGCATCCGTTCTCAGATCGCGATGGAATGCTGCCCCTTGTGTCAACTGGATACAATGATCGGGCCAGAGAACCTGAGCGCCATAGGGCATGTCGATCATGCTCATCGGGGGCAGGCCTTGATGGGTTGACGCAAAGGACGAATGCCCAGCGGGATGCCAATCTTGGGTCAGGATCACGCAACCGAAATCATCCATCAGCGCGTTGATCGGAGCGACGATCTCGTCTCCACCCGCAACAGCAAGCGCTCCTCCGGGGCAAAAGTCATTTTGCACATCGATAACGATCAAAGCGTGGTTCAATGGTTTCATGATGTCGTCCCTCTGTTTGCTCGAACCCTAGCGCAGCAAGTTCTGGGGTCAATTGTGCGTTGTCCTCTTGCTCGGAAATTCAGACAGGCGTAAGCCGAACACATGTTTACAGTTGCTGCACTCTACCATTTCACCGCTTTCGATAACCCCGCTGCGCTCCAAGGGCCGCTCGAGGCGCTCTGCGTTGAAAAGGGGATCACCGGAACGCTTCTTCTGGCCAAAGAAGGCATCAACGGCACCATCGCGGGTGACAGAAACGGCATCGACGCCGTGATCGCCCATATCAAAGCAATGCCAGGATGTGCCGACTTCGAATGGAAGGAGAGCACCGCGTCCGAGCAACCCTTTGCCCGTATGAAGGTCCGTCTTAAAAAAGAGATCGTGACGATGGGACAACCCGATGTCGATCCGCGCGCAGTTGTCGGGCAGTATGTCTCGCCCCAAGACTGGAACGAGCTTATCTCGTCCCCAGACGTCGCCATCATCGACACCCGCAACGACTACGAGGTTGCGATCGGCACTTTTGAAGGTGCGATCGACCCAAAGACAAAGAGCTTCCGCGAGTTTCCCCAATGGTGGGAAGAGAACAAGGATCGCTTTCACAACAAGCGCATCGCTATGTTTTGCACGGGTGGCATTCGCTGTGAAAAATCGACCAACTTCTTGCGCCAGCAAGGTGTCGAAGAGGTGTATCACCTCAAGGGCGGAATTCTGAAATACCTCGAAGAAATGCCGCAGGAAAACAGCCTCTGGAACGGCGAATGTTTTGTCTTTGACCGTCGCGTTTCCGTGGGGCACGGGCTTGCCGAAGGTCCCTATGACCTCTGCCACGCGTGCCGCCGTCCCATTCTTCCCGAAGACACGAAGCGGCCCGAATTCGAAGAAGGCGTCTCCTGCCACCACTGTGCGCACGAAACCACCGAGGACGACAAGACCCGCTTCCGCGAGCGTCAAAAACAGATCAGACTTGCAAAGAAACGAGGCGAAAAGCACCTCGGAGGTTTGTAGAAATGCCTCTGCGCAAGCCCATGTCGATTGGCTTGGCGCTCATGATCGGACTGGTCTCGGGCTTTGCGTTTTTCAAACTGGGACTGCCGCTTCCTTGGATGCTTGGGCCGCTGATCTGCAATACGATCGTGGCACTTGCGGGACTTCCCGTCGCGGCACCTAAGCGTCTCCGCCCCTATGTCATCCCGATCATCGGTGTGATGCTTGGCGCCTCTGTCACGTCAGAGGTTCTGGGCCAACTTGTCCAATGGTCCATGGCCGCTGTGATCATGGCCGTGTTTCTTGCCGTGGCGGCAACGGTTTCCTTCGTTCTCTATCGACGTGTTGGCGGGTATGACCGCGTTACCGCGTTTTTCTCGGCTATGCCCGGCGGTTTGAACGATATGATCCTGATCGGCGGAAGCTGGGGCGGCGACGAACGCAAGATCGCTTTGGCACATGCCTCACGTGTGTTGATGACCATCGTGATCGTTGGTCTGGTCTTCGGTCTTGTCTTTGGGGTCCGTTCGAACAGCGGCGCGGCGACGAACTGGATCGCTGTGGATGCGCTTTCCGCAAGTGACTGGGCCATCCTGATCGGATGCGCCGCAATCGGGAGCCCCCTCGGTAAAATGCTACGTCTTCCGACGGGCATCCTCCTTGGACCCATGCTGCTGAGCGCGATTGCCCATGTCACCCATATGGTCGAGATCGCGCCGCCAAGCCTCTTAGTGGTGGCAGCCCAGATCGTGCTCGGCTCCAACATCGGGTGCCAGTTCGTCGGCTCCAAACTGCTTGACATCGCGCGCGATCTCGTGCTCGGGCTTGGGTCTTGTGTTTCGATGCTTTTGTGCGCAACCGCCTTTACCTTGGCGAGCGCTACGCTCATCGAAGCCCCTCTTCCGAACGTATTCCTTGCGTTTTCACCGGGTGGACTAACAGAAATGTCGTTGCTGGCTCTGGCGATGCACCTTGACGTGGCCTTTGTGTCGGTGATGCACATTCTGCGCATCTTGCTCGTCGTCGCCGCTGCGCCCCTTGTCTTCAGGTTTACGGGTTCACGCTGAGCGCAAACCCGTCTCGACCAAAAGCCCGCGCCGCTTTGCCTCGTAGTAATAGCCGCGCGCATACCAACCGACGGCGGTCTTTTCATCGCCATCAGATACAAGCCATGCCCCCCGCAGGTATTTCCCCGCGTATTGCAGATTGACATCCGCCTTGAGGAGATCTTCTGCGCTCCCTGTGTGACCCATCGTGCGGGCCGTCTGCGGAAGGATTTGCATCAACCCGTAATAAGGCCCGTTACGGGCTTCGGGACGATAACTGCTTTCACGCTGAATCACGCGATGCACCAAGGTACGAGGGATTTGATAGTGATCCGCCCAATAGTTGATCCGGGCGCGCAATTCCTTGGTTTCATTCGGGAAAAGCGGCGGATCATAGGTATCTTCGACAAAGGAATTCACCTTGGACCCACAGGCCGAAAGCCCCAGCAAGGCCATACCAACAAACAACCGACGCGTGATCATTTCCAAACGCTCCAATCAAGATCGGGACGCTGATACAATGGAGATCACACAGCTCAAACCCCTTAATAATCACTCGGCGGTTGTTTGCTTTGTCCAAGATCAAAGTCTTGGATCGAAAACTCTACGGTGATCTTATAGGATATATCGGTCTCTTCGACCTCGACACGGCCGCCGATCTGCGCGGCAAAGGCTTCGATGAGCGAGGTGCCGAGTCCGCTCCCTTCGGTCTGGACATCGGACAGAGGGACACCGGTGGTATTCAACAGCGAAAACTGCGCCCTCTCACCAGAAAGCCGCTTGAGCTGGACCAGAACGCGCGCGTGGCTGTCGGTCGGCTTGCCCAGATATTTGACAGCGTTTGTCGCGGCTTCCGCCGCAAGCAAGGAGAGGGGCAGCGCCTGATCGGGATAAAGCGCGACCTCTTCCACCTCATAATCGAGGATCACACCCGACGTTTTCTCGAGCCCGTTTTCATAGGACATCTGCACGATATAGCGGATAAGCTGATCAGCCCGAACCTGTCCTCGCGCCTCGGCCTCATAAAGCGAGCGGTGAACGGATGCGATCGACATCACGCGAAGCTGAAGATCCTTGAGCGCGCGGCGGGCTTCTGGCGCGGAAAGTTTGCGCATCTTCATGTTGATGATCGACGAGATCAGTTGAAGGTTGTTCTTGACCCGATGATGCACTTCTTTGAGCAACACCGTTTTGTCGTGGATTGTGCCTTCAAGCTCGGCCTCGTCCCGAAGAACCGTCTCGGCCAAGTCGTGCCAAACCTCACCGATACGGCGTATTTCAAACGGCATCGAAGGGCCGGGCACATAGGTCGGCAACTGCCTGCTCAGGGCAAAGTGCTTCATCTCGAGCTTGAACCGCCGAACAGGACGAATGACCATGCGGTGAACCGCAAGATAAGCAACGCCGAGCGAGG
The DNA here is from genome assembly GCA_023255435.1 of Marivivens sp. Taxonomy (GTDB): domain Bacteria; phylum Pseudomonadota; class Alphaproteobacteria; order Rhodobacterales; family Rhodobacteraceae; genus Marivivens. The sequence continues at coordinate 26,411 of JALRIK010000019.1, read as the reverse complement.
CAGCCCACATCAACGCTGGGATCAATAGCGGGCTCATCCAGCGCCAGCGATCATCGACCATGAAATGTTCGCGCGGCCAACTCCCGATCGCATAGATCGTGTCCTCGACGATTGGCGTGACAGCAAAAACCCGTTCTTCGCCCGTCAGCGTTGTGGCGGTGAAGGCTATGCGCTGGCTCTCGGCCAATTTGGCAAGCGGGATCTCGGCGGGTATGCGTTGCCACACAGTGGCGAGCCCGTTCTGGGCGCTCATGATTTTACCCTCTGCATTGAACGTGGCAAGTTCAAGCGGGCGATCCGAAAGAAGACTTATGTCTTCAAAAATATTGCTGTGCGGCAGGGATACCGCGGTATAGCCGATGAATTGTCCCTCTTTGAAAACCGCCGTCGACATGATGACGACAGAGGTCTGGCTCACCCGTCCATTGCTTGTGATCGTCGTATAGAGGCCCGGGGCCTCGGACTGCTTGACGAAGCTTTCCGTCTCCGAGACGTCAAGCCCCGTTCCCCCGCTGGCACATCGAAGAACACCATCCTTGCTCACAAATCCTGCAAATGAATATTGGGCGTTTTCGGCAACAAAGGCCTGAAACGGCAAGGAACAATTCAAGGGATCATTCGGGTCGACCACCTGCACCACCCCAGCCAAAGCAGAAGCAGCGCCAAAGCCGCCCCTGATCAATCCGATTTCATTGGCTGCGGCTTGGGCCGTCAGGGAATCGAGTGTGACCTCGGAGCGCCTGTCGATTGCTTCCGAAACATAGAGCATCTGGTAAACTGAAATAAGTCCGAGAGGAAAAAGGGCCACAGCAAGAAGCGCCGCGATCCGGAAAGCCAATCCATCAAAGAACTCAGATAGTTGTTTCACCGCGCGATCACCTGATTGGCCCCTTGGGATATGACACTCATGGTCGCACTATCCGTCAACTCGAGCGCTTCGTCTTCGACAAGCTCAAGAAGCTCTATCAACCGTTTTCGACCTCGGTTCACGCGGCTCTTGATTGTGCCGATGGCAACACCGCAGGCCTCTGCGGCTTCTTCATAGGAAAACCCCGACGCCCCAACGAGAACCAACGCCTCGCGTTGTTCATCGGGAAGCATCTCGAAAGCGGCGTGAAAATCCTTGAGCGCAAGGCGACCGTCATGGTCGGGCTTGCTCGCCAGCTTCGAGGAAAAAGCCCCGTCCACATCGGCCACTTCACGTTTGGCTTTGCGACGTTCGGAATAGAACGTGTTGCGCAGAATGGTAAAAAGCCAAGCCCGAAGGTTGGTGCCCGGCTTGAAGCTGTCGAAACCTTTCCACGCTTTGACAATCGCATCCTGCACCAAATCATCGGCCCGCGTCGCGTTGCGGGTCAGACTCAGCGCAAAGGCCCGCATAGCAGGCAGATGCTCGATGATTTCATCACGAGGATCAGACGAAGGAACTCTATTTGGCATCTTGTGTTGCCTGCTCCTTGAGTTGTCTGATCAGATCCAGAAATTTGTCGGGGACAGGTTCAATGACCCGTTCCTGATAGACGCGCTTCAGGTTCTCTTCGATTTGCTCTTCGAGCTTGGATTTGTTTGTTTTTAAGGTCATCGGTTTCCCGGCACTGCCACTATCAAAATACTGGTCGCTTGTGGGAACCTAACTCGGGTTCAGGAGTTTTGTTCCCAAGAATTTAAGAAGAAGGGATATTTAAGATGGCTTCGACCAACACTTCCGAGCATCTCTCTTTGGTGGTCGCAGAGAACCTCCCGTTCCTGCGCCGATATGCGCGTGCCCTCACAGGGAGTCAGACGACGGGCGACCGCTATGCTGCCGCCACTCTCGAGGCGCTCTTGGTTGACCGTTCCGTGTTCGATCTGGGGCTTGATCCAAAGACTGCTCTTTTCCTCGCCTTCCATAAGATCTGGGAGAGCAGTTCGATCCAGTCCGGTTCGGAAGTGAGCCAGATCGCCCGCAAGACCCAAGACCGTCTCGCGGCGCTTACTCCCAACACCCGCGAGGTTTTGCTCCTTCGGACCTTGGAGAATTTTTCGCTGAGCGAAGTCGCGCAAATCCTCGAAACAGCGCCCGAAGACGTGGCAGAGTTGCACAAAATCGCGCTGAGGGAGATGGAGGACAACCTCTCGGGCAAAGTCATGATCATCGAGGACGAAGCGATCATTGCTCTCGATCTTCAAACAATCGTCGCCGATATGGGCCACAAGATCACGGGCGTCGCGCGCACCGAAAGCGAAGCAGTAAGGCTTTTTGGCGCCGAACGCCCCGACCTGATCATGTCCGACATCCAACTTGCGGATGGCTCGTCAGGGATCGACGCCGTCAACCAGATCCTCAAAACCGCTGGTGACACCCCTGTCATCTTTATCACGGCCTTCCCCGAACGTCTTCTGACGGGGGATCGGCCCGAGCCCGCCTTTGTCATCACCAAACCCTACACCGAGGAACAGGTCGCATCTGCGGTCTCTCAGGCGATGTTCTTTGCCTCCACCGAAACGCTCTTTGCTTGAAAACACGGACAAGGGCGGCCATTTGGCCGCTCTTTCTTCTGCGACCATGAGGGGTAAACTCAGCGCTCCCGATTTGGTTCCAAGTCTATACGACACGGCGCTTTTCGTCGCGCTCTCGAATATGCATGGTGAAGCGACCGAACAGGAGCCAACCATGAAGCCCCAAACTCCGTCCATTCCTCCCAGCGATGCCTCGGCGCGCAAATCCATCGCTCCGGTGATTTGCTACCCGACCGATACACTCCCGCGGCCCGATCTGGAAAGCTATCGCGCTGTGCGTTCTGCGCTTTCGCTTGTTTCAACGACGCATGTCCCGCCCCGCGACGCCGCAAGTTTCCATGTCCCGCAGGGGCATTTCTTCCGCATCATTTGCCCCCAAGGTCCACAGGTCGGCGACCTTAACCTCTTCAATGCAAATGATATTTTAGAGAGGTTCTACAGTGGGAAGACGCGCGCACTCAATGGCACGCATGTCGGCCTCGGCGATCAACTGTTTTCGAATTTCCCCAACATGCGTCCGATTGCCACCATCACCCATGACACACTCGACTGGTATGGCTTTGATGAGTTCGGCGGATCAGTGCACGATGTGATCGGAACGCGCTGTGACCCCTACACCCACAATCTGTTGAGCCATGGCGGTCAGTATCACGCCTGCTGCCACTCGAATCTCACCCGCGCGCTTGCTGATGCGGCGGGAACCGCTCTGCACGAGGCGGAGCCGCACGTTCACGATGTCCTGAACGTCTTTATGTGCACGGGTTTCACGCGTGATACGGGTCAGTATTTCATGAAAGCAAGCCCCGTAAGACAAGGCGACTATCTCGAATTCTTTGCCGAAATCGATCTTCTCGGCGTGCTTTCCGCCTGTCCGGGTGGAGATTGTTCATCCGAGCATTCTTCCGACGCTGCGACGTGCTACCCTTTGCTCGTCGAAGTCTATAAGCCCGAAAGCCTCCCCAAGGGTTGGGTTCCACCACAACCGAATGGATACGACCGCACGCACGGCAGATAGGAAAACGCCCGCGAGATCAGTCGCGGGCGTTTCCAATCAAAAGTCGAGGTTCTCGACCGAAAGCGCGTTCTGTTGGATAAAGTTCCGACGCGGTTCAACGTCGTCCCCCATCAACTTGGTAAAGATGTCGTCCGCTTCCGCAACGTCCTCCACCTTGACCTGAAGCAGTGTGCGCGCGTTCGGATCAAGCGTGGTTTCCCAGAGCTGACCAGGGTTCATCTCGCCCAGACCCTTGTAGCGCTGGATCGACAGACCCTTTTCGCCTTCTTGCAGAACCGCCTTGAGAAGATCGAGCGGGCCATAAATCCACTGGACACGGTCCTTGCGGATCAGCTTGGCAGGTTGGTCGTATACCTCTTGAAGCGATTTGGTGAACGACCCCGTCTTGCGGGCCTCGCCCGAGCGGAGCATCGGACCATCAAGCGTGCGCACCTCTTCGACGCCGCGCAGAATACGGGCCAGACGGATGCCGTGATCCTGGGTAATGCGTCCGCTCCAACCGCGTTCATATTCCAGAGCGATCAAATCAAGCCGCTTGGCCACGAGATCGGCCGTGCCCTGAAGGTCGGCATCCACCACACCCGGCACAAAAGCGCCGGCGATGGCAGCCTGTTCAAGGATATGGCGGGGATAATGGGTCGGGAACGCCTCGAGCACGCGCTTGAGCTGACGGGCCTCTTCGACCACGCGCATGAGATCCTGCCCAGCCATCTCGGCACCATTGGCAAGCCGCAGAACCGCGCCGTCGGTGCCCTGCTGGACAAGGTATTCATCCATCGCGCTCTGGTCCTTGAGGTAAACCTCGGACTTGCCGCGCGACACTTTGTAGAGCGGGGGTTGGGCGATATAGAGGTGTCCGTTTTCGATCAACTGGGGCATCTGACGGAAGAAGAACGTCAGCAACAGAGTGCGAATGTGCGCGCCGTCGACGTCTGCGTCGGTCATGATGACGATCTTATGATACCGCAGCTTCGAAATGTTAAACTCGTCACGCCCGATGCCAGTGCCGAGCGCCATCACAAGGTTCCCAATCTCCTGCGACGAGAGCATACGGTCGAAACGAGCGCGCTCCACGTTGAGGATCTTACCCTTGAGCGGGAGGATCGCTTGGGTCATGCGGTCGCGGCCCGTTTGGGCGGACCCCCCTGCCGAGTCACCCTCGACGAGGAAGACTTCGGTCTTGGACGGGTCTTTCTCGGAACAGTCCTTGAGCTTGCCTGCAAGGAAATTCACATCCATCGCGGTCTTGCGGCGGGTGAGTTCGCGGGCCTTGCGGGCTGCCTCGCGGGCAAGCGCGGCCTCGACAATCTTGCTCACGATCACCTTGGCCTCATTGGGGTTCTCTTCGAACCACTCGGCCAGCTTTTCGTTCATGAGGTTTTCGACCGCTGGGCGCACCTCCGAGGAAACCAGCTTATCCTTGGTCTGCGAGCTGAACTTGGGATCAGGCACTTTGACCGAAAGAACACAGGTCAGACCCTCGCGGGCATCGTCGCCCGTAAAGTTGATCTTCTCTTTCTTGGCGATCCCAGAGGTCTGGGCATAGTTGTTGATCGTGCGAGTCAGAGCCGCACGGAAACCCGCCATATGGGTGCCGCCGTCGCGCTGCGGAATGTTGTTGGTAAAGGGCAGAACGTTCTCGTGATAGCTGTCGTTCCACCACATCGCGACTTCGACGCCGATATCGTCACGCTCGCCCGTCACATAAATCGGCTCGGCCATCATCGGGTGCTTGGACCGGTCAAGGTATTTGACGAATTCCTTAACGCCACCATCATAGAAAAGCTCGGTGCGGAGCGGCTCGGCGGGGCGTTCGTCTTCGAGAATGATGCGAACACCAGAGTTGAGGAACGCCAATTCGCGAAGACGCTTTTCAAGCGTCTCGTAAACATAATCGAGGTTCGAGAAAGTCTCGGTCGAGGCAAGGAACCGCACCTCGGTCCCCGTGTCTCCATCGCTTTCGCCGACAACCCGAAGATGTTCGGTGGTTTCACCATGCTCGAACTTTGCAAAGTGCTCTTTGCCGTTGCGCCAGACGCGCAGCTCGAGCCAAACGGAAAGCGCGTTCACAACCGACACGCCCACGCCGTGCAAACCGCCCGAAACCTTGTAGGAGTTGCTGTCGAACTTACCGCCAGCGTGAAGCTGGGTCATGATCACTTCGGCAGCGGAAACACCCTCTTCGGGGTGCATGTCCACGGGAATACCGCGACCGTTGTCACGGACAGAAACACTCGAATCCGCGTGGATTTTGACGTGAACATAGTCCGCGTGACCGGCCAAAGCCTCGTCGATGCCGTTATCAACGACTTCGTAAACCATGTGATGGAGACCCGAGCCGTCATCCGTGTCACCGATATACATCCCAGGACGCTTGCGCACAGCCTCCAAGCCCTTGAGAACTTTGATAGAATCGGCGCCGTATTCTGCTGGCTTCTGCTCGTTTTCGGACATGCGGACTTTCCCCGTTTATTGTCAGCAAAATATAGAGAATTCTGCCAGCAATGTCACGCAGTTAGCACCACATTTTGTGTCAGATAAACGGGATCACGATCCCCACAAGAACGAGCAAGACACCCGCCACCAAATTCGTCCTGCGAAGCGCCGCCGGCGAAGAGAGAAGCGCACGCGCTTTACCGATAAACAGGCCAAGCGTGAGGTTCCCGATGAGCGGAATGACGGCAGACAAAACCGCGATGGCAACCATATCGGGCCATCTCAAAGTGGTAAGGTCAAAGAAACCTGGAAGCACGCCCATATAGAACAGGATCGCCTTGGGGTTGCCGAGAATGACGGCAACCCCCGCAATGAACCCCGCCCAGGCACCCGGACGAGTCAGCCTGCTGTCGGTGCTGATCTTGTGGTCCGCATTCTTGATGATCAAAGCGCCCATCACCAGAAAGGTGATCGAAGCGACCCACCGCAGAACCGTCATGAAGCCTGCAAATTCGTTGACGATCCACGTCACCCCGAGAATGGCAAGAAACGGCCAGAGGATGTCCCCGATGACAACCCCCAAAGCAAGCGGCCAAGCCCCCGAAAACCCCGAAGTCAGCGCACGCGCGGTCAAAGCCACCCAAACAGGACCGGGCGTCATGAAGAGGATCAAAAGCGCGCCCGCATAGAGCAAAAGGTCGTAAAACGTGATTGTCATTCGGTTTTCGGAAGCGTCAGACTCCCGTCCTCCTGCAATGGCCAGAACGGGTTCATGGCAAGCTCCCAAACATGGCCATCGGGATCGGCATAATAGCCCGAGTAACCACCCCAAAAGACCTTTTCAGGGGACTTGAGCAATGTGGCACCCGCAGCCAAAGCGCGGGCAAAGGCGGCGTCCACTTCCGCTTCGGTCGGGAAATTGATGGCAAGCGTGCTGCCCCCGACCCCAAGCCTTTCGCCCGCGCGCCCCTGATCTTCGGCCAGAGCCTCAAACGGGAAGAGACCGAGCGCGAGCCCGTTCAGTTGATAAAAGATCACACTTGGCTGTTCTTCGGCGATGGTCCAGCCGAGCGCACCGTAAAAAGCCTTGGAGCGATCAAGATCGGAAACACCAAGAGTGATAAGGGTAACTCTTTGATTATTCATTCACATATCAACCTTGGATATTCCATCGATCTCGGTCACTTCGACGAACTGTGCTCGCGCTCCGAGTTCTTGGAAAAGTTCGGGCCCCGTGCCCGTCATAAACGCCTGAGCGCCCAATGCGCATATTTCGTCATAAAGCGCCGCACGCCGACTTGCGTCAAGATGAGCCGCAACCTCGTCAAGCAAAAGGATCGGCGGCGCTCCGAAATCGCGGGCAAGACCGCGCGCATTCGCCAAAATGAGCGAAACGAGAAGCGCCTTTTGCTCACCGGTCGAGCACACCGATGCATTGACGCCTTTGGCCGCATAAATGCCGACAAGATCGGTGCGGTGGGGACCCATCAAAGTGCGACCTGCCGCCATGTCACGCGCCCGCCCGTCTGCGAACGCTCGGGCAAGAGCGTCTTCGCCCATCGGCTCCTGGTCATCGGGCGCCTCGAGGCTGAGTTCAGCAACGGGAAAGGCGGTTTCCGCCTCGCGTTGTGCCTCTTCGAGCAGGGTCAGGGCATTCGCGCGGTTCACCTGAATCGTAGCACCTGCACGGGCCATTTGGGCTTCGACCGCAGCATACCAATGGGCGTCACGCACCATATCCTTGAGGAGCCTATTCCTCTCGCGCATGGCTTTTTCATAGGCGAGAACGACCTCGGCGTGGCTCGGCTCGAAACTCATGGTTATGCGATCCAGAAAGCGCCGCCGTCCCTCGGCGCCTTCGATCCAGAGGCGATCCATTGACGGAACAAGCCAGAGCACGCGGGCAATGCGTCCAAGAGCAACCTGCGCCGCGGTTTTTCCGTCTATCCTGACCGTGCGGCTTGAACCCTGTTCCGAAAAGGTTTCGACCTCGTGCATCTGATGCAATGAGCGCAGAACTGCTCCGATCTTCCAGCCGAGCGCTTCGGGCCGACGGGCGATTTCGTCCATGCTGGCCCGCCGAAGACCTCTGCCGGGGGACAGCATCGAAATGGCCTCGAGGATGTTGGTCTTGCCCGCACCGTTGGGACCGTGGATCGCCACGGGTCGCCCATCAAAATCGAACTCAGCCCGTTTGTGCGAGCGGAAATGCGAAAGCGTCAACTCGGCAACAGAAAGGCCGCTCATGCGCGGCCCCCTGCTTTAGTCTGTTCGAAGCACCATTTCCGGCGTTCGGATTTCCGATGGAAATCAAAAATCATACGCGCATCGGCATAACGACATAGACAGCCGAAGTGTCATTACCTTCGCGCATCAGGGTCGGATCACCCGAAGAATTGAAGAGGAAGACCGCATTCTCGCGATCGACTTGGCTTGCAATTTCAAGAAGATATTTGGCGTTAAAGCCGATCTCCAAGCGCTCGTCCCCATAAGCAACGGCAAGCTCTTCTTCCGCGGCACCGCTGTCGGGGGCATTCACCGAAAGCACAAGTCGATCCTCATCAAGGCTGAGCTTGACCGCACGGCTTCGCTCTGACGACACGGTGGCCACACGGTCAACGGCCTTGGCAAATTCGCTCGCATCGACTTCAAGCTTGCGGGTGTTTCCGCTCGGGATCACGCGGGTGTAATCGGGGAAGGTCCCGTCAATCACCTTGGACGTCAGGGTGATCGAGGGCGTAGCGAAACGGATCTTGGTTTCGGACACCGAAACGGCAATCTGCATATCGTCATCATCAAGAAGCTTACGCAGCTCGCCCACGGTCTTGCGCGGCACAATGACACCCGCCATACCTTCTGCATTTTCGGGAAGATCGGCATCGATACGGGCAAGACGGTGGCCGTCGGTGGCGACACAGCGAAGCACTTTGCCGCCGTCACGCTCGGCCACATGCATATAAACGCCGTTGAGGTAATAACGGGTCTCTTCGGTGGAAATCGCGAACTTCGACTTGTCGAAGAGGCGGCGCAGCACAGGTGCGGGAGCCGAGAAATTCGACGCGTAATCCGAAGACGCCATCACGGGGAAATCTTCTTTGGGAAGCGTCGCAAGGCTAAAGTTCGAACGTCCTGCTTCGATCGTGAGGCGCCCCTTGGTCCCATCTTCGGTCAGGGTCACAAGCGCCCCATCGGGAAGCTTGCGCACGATCTCGTTCAAGGTCACGGCCGAAACCGTAGTCGCGCCAGCGCGCTCGACCATTGCGGGGGCCTTGTCCACGACCTCGATATCGAGGTCGGTGGCGCGGAACTGAACGGTGTTCCCTTCGGCTTCAATCAAGACGTTGGCAAGGATCGGAATTGTGTTCCGACGCTCGACGACCGATTGTGCCTGTGCGACGGCTTTAAGCAGCTCGCCGCGTTCAATACTGAATTTCATGTCCCATGCTCCGCTTCTAGTCGGGCCTCAGCCGTCGGGAGGGAAAAACTACCTGTTTATCCCACCGGCTCAAGTGTTTTTTACACATTCTTAGACTGAAAGAGTGGCGTCAAGCGCCCGAGACAAAAGTCCTCAGGCTTCGAGGGCGCGGCGCAACATTTCCAGATCATCCGCGATCTGGCTGTCTTTGTTCCGCAGCTCTTCGATACGCTTCACACCATGCATGACCGTGGTGTGGTCACGCCCACCGAAACGGCGCCCGATTTCAGGGAGCGAACGGCTCGTCATCGACTTTGCAAGATACATTGCAATCTGACGCGGACGGGCATAGGTGCGCACGCGCTTGGGTCCAATGAGATCCGAAAGGCGGATGTTGTAATGCTCGGACACTTTGCGCTGAATCTCTTCGACCGTGACCTTGCGGTCCGACGCCTTGAGAACATCGGCAAGGCAATCCTGAACAAGTTCAAGCGTGATTTCACGGCCGACAAGCGAAGCAAAAGCAAACAAACGGGTCAAAGCCCCTTCGAGCACACGCACGTTGGTAGAAATGCGATGCGCAAGGAATTCAAGAACGCCGCCTGCAATTTCAAGGTCGGGATACTGCGCCTTGTAAAGCTCGGCCTTGGTTTGAAGAATGCCAAGGCGGAGTTCGTAATCTGTCGGGTGAAGATCGACGACAAGCCCGCACTGGAGACGCGATTTGATCCGCTCCTCAAGGTCTTTTATCTCGCCGGGGGCACGATCTGCCGAGATGACGATTTGTTTGCCGCTATCCACCAGCGCATTGAACGTGTGGAAAAACTCTTCTTGGGTGGAATCCTTGCCTGCGATGAACTGTACGTCATCGACCATCAGGACATCGACCGAACGGAAAAGAGATTTAAAGTCCATCATCTTGCGTTCGCGCAGTGCCGAGATGAAGCGATACATGAATTGCTCGGCCGAGAGATAGAGCACATTCAAATGCGGCTGGCGCAAACGCAACTCGTGGGCAATCGCGTGCATGAGGTGCGTTTTACCCAGACCGACGCCACCATAAAGGAACAGCGGGTTAAAGGTGACGGGGCCGCCTTCTGCAACACGGCGCGCTGCGGCATGAGCCAATTCGTTCGGCTTGCCGACCACAAAGGTATCAAAGGTAAAGCGGGCATCAAGAGATGCACCCGAAACTTCGGCCGTCTGAGTCGGAACCGCAGCATCGACGCGCGCGACAGTCGAAGGCGCAGCAGGACGCTGGGAATTTGCAGCCACGAACGACAAACGCGAAACATCGCATTTGCGCTGGCGGAACATGTAAATGATCTGGTCCGCGTAATTCTGCGAAACATAGTTGCCAATAAAATTCGTCGGCACTTCAAATGTAGCAACCCCTTCCGAGAGTTGCGTAAAGACGAGCGGCTCGATCCAATTCTTGTAGTTATTCTTCCCGACCGACCCACGTAGCATATCGCGGATCGCACCCCAGCTTTCGCTCGTCATTCTTCTTTGTCCCGTTGCTGTCCGTCATGCGCCGGACGATTATTCTTGCGCTTCACCCACAGCGGAAAAGGCCTAACAACAGCCTTCGTCGGTCGGAACCGACGAGAGAAGTCGTCATCAAAATGATGGGATGCATTGCCAGCCAAACCGCATGGTTTTTCGCTCGATGCATCCTAGCCCAGCAGAGAGACTCACAACCGCAAGCTGTAGGCCTTGGGTCAACACGATTACGCGCCCAAACATATGATTGGACCGAATAGCGTTACTTTTGCCTACAAAAGACGAGCGGCTTGTCCCAAAGCTCTCGCCTCACTTTTGGTGCAGAATCTCTACTCCCCCAGGAGCGAAGTGAATCGCATGGTCAAGCTAGCAAGCAGCTTGGGTGCGCTTCAACAGAACAACGCCCTTGACTCTACCTTTGAGAAAAAAGAATCCCCGCCGCGCCAGTTGGATCAATAATTTACCAAATGGTCAGTGACACAGAATCCCGAAAGTAGACTTTTTTTGCTCTGTCGGTGGAGACATCATTGACGTGTTGGATTTTGGAAATCGAGAATCGGTTCGCGCTAAACGTGTGCGCCTACAAACCTGATTTGAAACAAAAAGCGCGCCACGAGGGCGCGCTTTCTGAATAAGTAAGTTTTGCGCAGGGCTTAGCCGAGCGACTTCACACGCGAAGCAAGACGCGAGATTTTGCGCGATGCGGTGTTCTTGTGGAATACACCCTTGGTGACGCCACGCATCAGTTCGGGCTGAGCAGCCTTGAGAGCTTCTGCAGCTGCGGTCTGATCGCCGGAAGCAAGAGCTTCTTCTACCTTGCGAAGGTAGGTGCGGATACGCGAACGGCGCATCTTGTTGACTGCAAAACGGCGCTCGGACTGACGTGCGCGCTTTTTGGACTGGGGCGTATTTGCCATCGTGCTTTTCCTTGTTCGTTCCCGTGTGTCGGGACAATTGAATATCGAATGCGCAAAAGCCCGACCGGGTTTTAGAACCGGCTGATTCTGGCCAAAGCGGGCCTCGCACGCATGTATCGGGCGGCGTATATGGCAAAGGTGCCATAAAGTGAAGCCCTAATTGCAGGGGCCGACACATCGGCCCCCTTGTTTACTTGTCGCGGAACTGCGGCTCGCGCTTTTCAAGAAAAGCCGCCATGCCTTCTTTTTGGTCCTCGGTCGCAAAGAGGCTATAGAAAACGTGGCTTTCGTATTTCAGTCCTTCGCTCAGGCTGGTTTCGAAGGCGCGGTTGACGCAGGCCTTGGCAGCACCCGCAGCAACGAGGCTCTTCTCGGCAATCTTACCCGCAGCGGCGAGCGCTTCTTCCTTGAGTTTTTTGACGGGCACCACGCGGCTCACAAGACCCGAGCGTTCGGCTTCGGCGGCGTCCATAAAGCGACCCGTCAGATGCATGTCCATCGACTTGGATTTCCCGACATAGCGGCTGAGGCGCTGCGTGCCACCAATCCCTGCGATGACGCCGAGATTGATTTCGGGTTGACCGAATTTTGCATTCTCGGCCGCAATGATGAAATCGCACATCATGGCAAGTTCACATCCGCCGCCCAGCGCATAGCCCGAGACCGCAGCGATGATCGGCTTGCGGGTATTTGCGAAACGCTCCGACTCGGCGGAAAAGAATTTCGTCGTATACATCTCGAGGAACGACTTGTCGGCCATCTCCGAAATATCGGCCCCTGCGGCGAATGCCTTTTCGGACCCCATGATCACAATAGCGCGGACTTTGTCCGAAGCGTCTGCGTCTTCGACGGCGGTGCAAAGTTCGCCAAGGAGCTTGGAATTGAGAGCGTTAAGCGCATCGGGGCGGTTCAGGGTAATCAGTGCTACGTAGTCCTGAACGTCTACGATGATCGTCTCATAAGCCATTGCGGGCCTCAATTGCGGTTTCGTTGGAGTTAAGTGCTTAGCATCGCGGTGGCGGTGATCAAGTTATCTTTGGCATTGCGGACAATAGAAAGTTGAGCGTCCCGACTGCACGAATCGCGAAACCGTGCCCTGACAATCGGGGGTGACGCAGCGTTCACCTTCGCGGTCGTAAACACGGAAAACGTGTTGAAAATAACCAAGTTCTCCGTCCGCCTGCCGATAGTCCTTGAGCGAGCTTCCCCCTGCTTCGATTGCCTCCGAAAGCACCTCGCGGATGATCGGCACAAGAGAGGCGACCCGCGCCGAAGAAAGCTGTCCCGCTTTGCGCTTTGGGTTGATCTTTGCGCGGAATAACACCTCGCAAACGTAAATATTCCCCAAACCCGAAACGATTCCCTGATCAAGAAGCACGGTCTTGATCGGGGAGTTCTTCCCTTTGAGTCGCTCGATCAGATAGGCTTCGTGAAAGGCGTTTCCGAGCGGCTCCGGCCCAAGGTTCTTTAGAAGCCAATGGGCGTCCCCGACTTCTGTGCCGAAGAGATCCATAGCACCGAACCGGCGCGCATCGTTAAAGGTGATCCGTGCGCCCTGCTCCATATCGAAAACCACGTGGTCGTGCTTTTCAGGCACGGGATGCGGGTGGTGAAACTCGCCCACGGTGTGACCCGAAATCAGCATCCGCCCCGACATACCGAGATGGATGAGAAGCGTCTCGCCCGAGTCCAGATCGGCCAAAATGTATTTGGAACGACGGCGCAGTGCTTTGATCCGCTTGCCCGTCAAGCGCTCTGCCATACCTTCGGGAAACGGCCAGCGCAGATCGGGACGGTTCACGGTCGCTTTCGTGATGAGCTGACCTTCCATGACTGGCAACAACCCGCGACGCACTGTCTCGACTTCGGGCAATTCTGGCATGGCGGTCTTCCTATCTTGGGGGGCGCAGTGTATGCGGTCTTTGACCCTTATAGGTGTTATGCTGGCAAAGGACGACAAGTGCTATGACCGACAGCCTCGAAAATACGACGCACTTCGGATTTCAGACCGTGCGCGAAGAGGAAAAAGCTGGACGCGTGCAAGGCGTGTTCACCTCTGTTGCTTCCAAATACGACGTTATGAATGACGCCATGAGCATGGGCATTCACCGCATTTGGAAAGATGCCATGATGGACTGGCTCGCGCCGCGTCCGGGTCAAAAGCTCCTTGATGTCGCGGGCGGCACAGGGGACATCTCTTTTCGCTTTCTCAAGCGCGCGGGCCACGGTCACGCCACCGTTTGCGATTTGACCGAGTCGATGCTTGTCGCGGGCCGTCAACGCGCCGAAGCCTCGGACATGAGCGAGAGCCTTGAATGGGTCGTGGGCGACGCGATGAAGCTCCCCTTCGAGAACAACACCTTCGACGTCTATACGATCAGCTTCGGCATCCGGAACGTAACCCGCCCGCAAGAGGCGCTGAACGAAGCGTTCCGTGTGCTCAAACCCGGCGGTCGTTTGATGGTGCTGGAGTTCAGCCAGATTCCGAACGACCTCATGCAAAAGGTCTATGACGCCTATTCCTTCAACGTGATCCCCAAGATGGGCGAGCTGATCGCAAATGACCGCGACAGCTATCAGTATCTGGTCGAGTCGATCCGCAAATTCCCTGATCAGGAAACCTTCCTCGGGATGGTCCGCAAAGCAGGCTTCGAGAACGCCAAATATCGCAATCTGTCGATGGGCATCGCCTGTCTACACTCGGGTTGGAAAATCTGATGCGCGGACCTCATAATATCTGGCGATTGATCCGCACGGGCGCGACTTTGGAACGTGCCGGCGCGATGAACATCGTTCTTGACGCTTTCGAGGCGGGTCCGCTCTTGCGTCTTACTGCCCGCACGCTTGCTTGGCCGTTCAAATGGCTCGGCTACAAGGGCGACACGTCACTCCCGCCCGCAAGCAGCGCTCTGACGGCGCTTGGCCCCGCTTATATCAAGTTCGGTCAGATCCTCTCGACCCGTCCCGACGTGGTCGGCCCCGCCATGGCCAATGAACTGCGCATCCTTCAGGACAACCTCCCGCCTTTTCCGATCGAGGTCGCCCGCGCCGAAGTGGCGCGTGAACTCGGCATCGACGTGGACGATGTCTTTTCGGAATTTTCAGAACCCGTTGCGGCTGCCTCTATCGCTCAGGTGCACAAAGCGGTTCTGCGCGAAAACGGGCGCGAAGTGGCGGTCAAGGTGCTTCGCCCCGGTGTGGAAAAGGCCTTTCGCAAGGATATCGACGCCTTTTACTTTGCCGCCAACGCGATTGAATTCCTCTCGCCCGCCTCGCGACGACTGCGCCCGCTCGATGTCATCGAGCATTTCGAAGGCGTGGTGAACGGCGAGCTTGATCTGCGTCTCGAAAGCGCAGGCGCTTCGGAGTTTGCCGCGAATACCGCGAATGACGAAGGTTTCCGTGTCCCCCAAGTGCTCTGGCATCTCTCGAGCCGCCGCGTGATGACGCTCGATTGGGTCGACGGTGTCAATTCGGGCGATAACGACGCGATCGACGCCGCTGGCCACGACCGCAAAGCGCTTGGTGCGCGGGTGCTGCAACTTTTCCTCAGCCATGCGCTGCGGGACGGCTTTTTCCATGCCGACATGCACCAAGGCAACCTCAAGATCGGCAAAGACGGCGAGATCGTGGCTTATGATTTCGGGATCATGGGGCACATCGATGCCTATACCCGTCGCGTCTATGCCGAAATCCTCTTCGGCTTTATCCGCCGCGACTATCGCCGCGTCGCAGAGGTTCACTTCGAAGCGGGTTATGTGCCCCGAGATCAGGATATCGACGAATTCGCACGCGCCCTCCGCGCAGTAGGCGAGCCGATCTTTGGAATGGATGCGAGCCGTATCTCGATGGGCCGTCTTCTGGCCTATCTCTTCGAGGTGACAGAACGTTTCGGCATGCAAACCCGCACCGAACTGATCCTCCTCCAGCGGACCATGGTCGTGGTCGAAGGCGTCGCGCGCTCTATGGACCCGCATATCAACATCTGGGAAGTCGCCCGCCCCATCGTCGAGGACTATATCAAGCAAAGCATCGGCCCGCGCGCTGTTGCCAAGGATCTTCTCGATACGGCCAAGGTCCTCTCACGTTTCGGACCGCGCCTGCCGCAGATCGCCGAAGCCGCCTTGATCCGCGAAATCAACCAATCGCAACAGGTCGAGAAATCGCCGAATTCGCGTTGGTATTTGTGGCTCGGTCTCGGCGGTGTCATCGGCGCTCTGGGCACTTTTGCGGCGCTCATGCTCTAGTCCCGCAGGCCCGAAATCTCGGAGGCTTCGACCGTCGCTCCATTGGCAAAGGTCACCAAAACGGCGCCGTCCTCCGTGCGCACCTCGGCCACCCGATTATAGGTCCGCGCTTGCGTGAACTCGAGCAGCGTCTCTCCGCGATAGCTCGCGACATACAAATCATAGTCTCCAAATGGCAGCGCGTTGCCCCCTTCTGATCCGACCCAGTCCATCGCTCCGCTTTCGAGAGCCATCGCTTGACGCCGGACCTCTTTGCCGCTCGCGTCGAGAACGACCAGTTCGGCGCGCTCGGCTTCGGCGGCAACCTCGGTGAAAATCGTCTGCGGCGCACCGTCCCAAGTCACTGGCGCAGGGGCAAGGGCCTCTTGCCCGAGCCAGCCCGCGTAACCGCCAAGCCCCGCAGCACCGCCCGCCCCCATCTGCTCCAGAAGCGTGTTGGTTCGAACCTGCTGCTCCACACCCGAAAAGGTGGCCAGCTGGACCGCATAATCGCTCGAATCCACGGGGTTCAGCGGGTCCTGATTTTGCATCTGGACCGTGAGCATTTTAAGAAACGTCTCGAAGTCGGAAGACAGACCCGATGCGCGCGCCGTGGTCGGGGCGACACCTGCCCCCTTCGTAGATGATATCTCGAGTGTCATAGCCTTAAATCCAACCCTTCCGATTCCACAGTCACCCACACGGCCTCCGCCACAGGCTCAACAAAGTTCAGGGCACCCAAGTTTTGGGCTTGGCCCTTTGGTTGATCCCGCTTTGCCTGCTCTTCAAAGCTGAAATCGACGTTTTCAAATCCGATGTTGGTCAACTCACGGCTCAGCTCCGACAGATTCCGTCTGATCAAGTCGCTCGTTTCAGCCCGCTCGGTCGCCACATGCACGATCATCGTTTCGGCCGACTGTTCGAGCTTGATCTTTACGGTTCCCAACTCCTCAGGCGAGAGCACGATCTCGGTCGTCGCCTCGCCGCTCGCTGTCATGGCAAGGGCGATCTGAACCGCAGGAGACGGGATAGGCGCATTCGGATGAACGTATCGGACCATGGGACTGTACGGCTCGCCCCTCATCGCCTCGGTCGTCTGCACCAAAGGTGCAAAGATTTCCTCTGGCGGCTCCGAAGGAGGCCGTGATGTCACGAGTTCGGGCAAACGTCGCTCCTTTTTTTGATCCGGAGCCCCTTCAAACCCACCACTCGACTCTGGCGGGGCAAAAGAGACGTCGGAAGATGGCTCACCTCGCGGCTCTATCTCCTCGGATGGCGGCTGGCTCAAAGCCTCCTCCATCGAAAAAAAATTGGTCGGACCCTCAGCCGTTTCCAACAGCTCAGCGTTGGTCACACCTTGAGGTCCCTCGGTCGATTGCACCTCCTCGGGAGCCTTCGGCACCTGCGCTTTGGCGAATGACATTTCCACAGCGGGCGGCAATCGCGGCGGGTCAGCCATAGGTGCACATCGGAGCACACCGCTCTCGGGCACCAAAAACACCCATGTCGTGTCCTCCTCGGCCTCCTCGGTGGTATCCTCGAAGGCACAGACGAGCGCTTCGAACGCACCGCTTTCGGGCGCGTCAGGCGTCACCCCGAGGGCAACGACCTCCAAGGGAATCTGAGGAAGGCTAAGTGTGATTTGCAAATTCGGCACCTTCTGCATTTGAAAGCAGACTGCCCCAAAAAACTTACCGAATGTTTACGAAAACGGGTTTTTTTAGCGTCATCGCGCAATAATGGAGGCCGGAATGGAGACGGTGCACACCCAAAACCAAAGCTTGATGAAAGCGGCCCGATTGCTCGAGCGGCAACTCATCGAAGACATGCTGAAAGCCTCGAAAATAGGAGAGTTTTCCGCCGAATTCGCCAAGAGCGACGCTACAGACCAATTCTCGTCGTTCCTGCGTCAAAGCTATAGTGAACAACTTTCAAATTCAGGAAAATTCGGCATCGCCGAAATGATATTCAAGGGGATGACCTCTGATGCAGACTGATCTTTACGATGTTCTGACTGAGGAGCGGCGCGCGCTTCTGAGTGGCGATTTCGACAAACTCGAATCCCTTGCCGCCGCAAAAGAGGCCCTCCTCGCCACCTCGGAACGACAACCCGATGCGCCTATTCACGCGCTTTTCTTGCAAAATGCCCGCTTGATCGAAGCCGCGCGAAACGGAGTGCGACAGGCGCGCGAACAGATCGCCGAAATCCGCAACTTTGGCCGTGGTTTCGGGACTTATAACGCAGCAGGGCAGCGTGAAAAAACCGGGCACGGGGCCGAGCTCGGGCGGTTTTGATACAATTTTCCTGAATTTCCACGGCCCCGTTAGGCGCTTGTTAGAAGTTGTCGCGCCAGAAACAGGCATCTCCTTACGAGACACGCCCATCAAAACTTTGGGCACTTCGGCCAGAACGGCTTGTTTGAAAACCCCGGCGCAAAAGCGCCACCTTAAAAGGACACCAACATGTCAAGCATTCTGACCAACAATGGCGCCATGGTTGCGCTCCAAACGCTCAAGGGCATCAATTCCGAGCTGGGCAAAACCCAAGAAATGATTTCCACGGGTCGCTCGGTCAACTCTGCCAAGGACAACGCGTCGGTCTGGGCCATTTCCAAGTCGATGGAGTCGGACGTCCAAGGTTTCAAAACCATCTCGGACAGCCTCAGCCTCGGGGAATCCTCTATCTCGGTCGCTCAGCAAGCTACGGAAACCGTCACTGACCTTCTGACCAAAATCAAAGGCAAGATCGTCGCCTCTCAGGAAGAAAACGTCGACAGGGACAAGATCCAGACCGACATCAGTGCACTGCGCGAGCAGATCACCTCTATCGTGGATTCTGCCCAGTTCAACGGTATGAACCTGCTCAAGGGCACCGAAGATATGCAGGTGCTTTCGTCACTCGATCGCAACAGCGACGGCACGGTTAAAGCCTCCAAGATCAATATCAACCGTCAGGATATGACAACTTCGGCCGGTACTTGGGGGACGGGTGCATCGCTTAATGCCAATGCTACCGCGAGCGCGAGCGCGGTCGCAGCGACGGGCAATATCGGCACTGTCACCATCGCGACCGACTCGGATATGTCCGATAATGCGGTCTCGATTTCCATCGCGGGGACGACGCTCTCCTTTGCTGCGGGTGATCTCAGCGGCGACCAAGACGCAGCGGCGACGGCGATCACTTCGGCGATCAACGCTCTTGGCCTCGAAGGAGTTTCGGCAGTCGTTAACGGCAGCACTGCCAATCAGATCGACATCACATCGACGCGCGCCTTCGAAGACGTTGCACTGTCCGCAACGGGGGCAACCGCCGGCTCTACCTCGATCGGAGAACGCGCCGAAAATATCGCCTTCTCCACTTCGGCCAAAGTCAACGACGGCGACGGCTATCGGGTTACGGTCGGCTCCAGCTCCTATAGCTATGTCGCGGGCAAAGGCGAGACGATGGAGGACGTGGTTCGCGGTCTCAAGACGGCAATCGACGGCGGCAACCAAAAGGGAATCAGCACGACGATCAGCCGTGACGAGACGAGCGGTCAATGGTCGCTCAAGGTCGACAATGACGGCACGGGCACCTCGAGCCTGAGTCTTGCTGTTGTCGGGAACGCAGGAGGCAAGGCTTCGGGCGGCCTTTTCGGTCTTCAGAACATCGATGTCACGACGAAAGAGGGCGCGACAGCAGCTCTTTCAAACATCGACACGATGATCGGCAATTCCATCGACGCAGCCGCATCTTTCGGCTCGGCACAGGGTCGCATCGACAGCCAGTCCGACTTTGTCACCAAACTTTCGAGCGCGCTCAAATCCGGCATCGGCAGCCTTGTCGATGCGAATATAGAAGAGGCCTCGGCGCGGCTCCAGGCGCTTCAGGTCCAACAACAGTTGGGCGTTCAGGCCTTGTCGATCGCGAACCAGGCACCGCAATCGATCATGTCCCTGTTCAGATAAGCCGAACGGAGCGCGTGACGAGCGCGCTCCGTTTTTTGTCACCCGCTAGACAAAGAGGTTTGTCATGAACGCCTATTCCCAAGCTCTTACTGCCTATTCATCGCACTATTCCGTTCAGTCCCCCCGTTCGCTCGAAGTGGTGGCATTCAATCAGGCCAATGCCCGCTTGCGTGCGGCCACATCCTTTCCCCAGATTGCTGAAGCGCTCCATCGCAATCGCGAACTTTGGTCGATCATCGCCACCGATGTAGCGAGTGAGGGAAACAAGCTCCCGCCGGAAGTCAGAGCGCGGCTCTTTTATCTGGCCGAGTTCACGCAATCGCACTCGCGCAAGGTCCTCAAGGACGAAGCAAAAGTCGCCCCGCTGATCGAAATCAACGAAGCAATGATCTCGGGGCTTTCCGGTGTTGGAGTGGATGAATGAGCGGCCTTGTTCTCAAACTTGCACCCAATGAACGGGTACTGGTCAACGGTGCGGTCATCGAAAACGGCGACAAGCGCTCCAAGATCACGATCCTGACCGCAAATGCAAATATCTTGCGGCTCAGGGATGCCATCCCTCCCGATCAGGCCAACACGCCAGTGCGGCGCGTTTGTTACATCACCCAACTCCTTTTGACGGGCGACGCCGATGAAAGCCTTGGACGACAGCAGGCGTTCCGAGGAATCGAGCAGCTTAGCCAAGCCTTTCTCGATAGCGCGAGCCTTATGGCGCTCGATCAGGCGACAGGTCACATCGAAGGGGGAGACTACTATCGCGCCCTCCGTTCCCTCCGAAGCCTGATCCCACGGGAAAGCCGTCTACTTGCGCAGGTGAACTGATGGCGTTTCAGCCGATCCTACCGCTTTCAGGCTATGCAGGTTGGCGGTTTCTAGCTCGAACCGAGGAGGCCCAGCGCAAGGCGTTCGCCACCTCGACCGAGACACGCAACCTTGTGGAGTTCTTCCGTTCCAACGTGGCCGAAGCGAAAACCGCCGATGCTCTCGTGTCGGATCGAAGGCTCTTGGGCGTTGCGCTCGGGGCGTTCGGTCTGGGCGAGGACATCAACGCCAAAGCCTTTGTCAAACGCGTTCTGGACGACGGAACGCTCGACCCCAAAGCACTCTCCAACAGACTGTCCGACAAACGTTATGCAGCATTCAGCAAGGCGATGGGCTTTGGTGATTTTTCAGTGGCAAACACCCAACTTTCGGATTTTCCGGATCGGATCACCTCGCGCTATCTGTCCGAAAAATTCGAAGAAGCCGTTGGCGAAAGCGATCCGAACCTTAGGCTGGCGCTTGGGTTCGAGCGCGGACTCTCGGACGTGCTCGAGGCCGCAACATCGAGCAAGGCGCGTTGGTTTACCGTGATGGGCACACCCGCACTTCGCACAGTCTTCGAGGGCGCTTTCGGCCTTCCAAGCTCTTTTGGCTCGCTTGATATCGATCGCCAGCTCGAAATACTCGAAGACAAGTCGGAGAAATTGCTTGGGACCAAGGATCTAGGAGAGATGAACGCGGAGGCCCATCGAGAAACACTCATCCGAAACTTTCTCATCCGCTCCGAAACGACCCAACAATCGAACTTTGGAAGCGGACAGATCGCTTTGTCCCTTCTGACGCGCGCCTAATCCGAAAGCAGCGCCGCGAGCTTTTCAAGACAGATTTGGATCGGGGTCCCGTTTTCCTGTGCGAGAAGAGCTTCGAGCCTCGGGACAAAGGCAATGGCTCGGTCGATTTCAACGTTTGCGCCCGCGGTATAGAGCCCAGAAGTGATCATCAACTCCGCCTCTGAGTAAACCGACAACAGGTGGCGCGCCTTGGACAGGAGTTCAGCTTCTTCTCCCGACACCGCAAACGGAACAGACCGCGATACCGAACGGAGGATATCAACCGCAGGAAAGCGACCACGCTCTGCAATTTTCCGATCAAGCACCACATGCCCATCGAGAATCCCGCGGAGCATATCGGCGATCGGCTCATCCATGTCCGACCCTGCCACCAGAACCGTATAGAGCGCCGTGATGCTGCCGGTATCGGTTCCCGGACCCGCCCTTTCACAAAGCCCCGCGACAAGGGCTTGGGTGCTGGGCGGAAAGCCTCTGCAGTTGGACGCAAGACCGCGTTCGGTTTCAACCTCGCGGTGGGCTTCGGCAAGACGAGTGACAGAGTCCACGAGAAGCAAAACATGCTTACCCTGATCGCGGAAACTCTCGGCCACTCTGGTCGCCGTCTCGACACAGAGCCGCCGCTCTTGAGAAGGCTGATCAGAAGTTGCGGCGACAAGAACGGCGCGCTCCATACCTTCGGCTCCAAGGATCTCTTGCTTGAAGGCGCGCACTTCGTGGCCGCGTTCACCGACCAAGGCGACCACCACCACATCGGCAGGAATATGGCGCGCAAGTCCACCAAGCAAAGTCGATTTCCCGACGCCTGATCCCGCGAAAATCCCGGGTCTCTGCCCCCTGACAATCGGCAGAAAAGTGTTGAAAGCAAAGAACCCTGTTTGCAGCCTCTCGCCCATCGGACGGCGTGCAAGAGCGGGCGGAGTTTGCGGATGGGGCGTGCCGCGCGGGATCAAAGCCAATCGCCGCCCATCAATCGGCCGCCCACGCGGGTCGACCGTTCGTCCGAGCCAATGCGCTGCAGGTTGCACGGCGACATCTGCCTTGATCCACGCGGGGTCTCCGATCCCGAGCCCGACGTGACCTGATGGAAGCTGTAGGATCGTGTGATCAGAGTTCGACTCTGTAACCCGAGCGATGATTTCTGTTCCCCGTTTTGTGCGCAGACGGGCCAGCGCGCCGACCTCGGGCATTTGCGCCCATCCGACAACACTGGCCTGATCCAAGGTCAGCGCGACAACCCGCGCGATCGGCGCGTGCACGACCTCTATCTTCAGGCTCGCTTTCGCAATCTCGATCGGATCAAACATCGCTCTCTCCTGCTGTCGGCAACCTCTTCTTAAGGAATCAGGGTTAAGCGTTGGTTGACACCAAGAAAGGGAGAAGTCCCGATGTTGCAGAACGCGACTTTGTTTTCTCTGGCAAGCCGACTTGCCGACCACGCGGCCCAGCGACAGGTCACGGCCGCCCAGAACATCGCCAACGCCGATACACCCGATTATCGGGCACAGCGCATCTCGGAGTTCGAGGTCGCGATGGATACCGGGGCCGTTTCCCTGCGCCAAACACGAGAGGGTCATCTTGGTCAGGGTGGAAACGCGCATGCCTTTTCGATCCAAGAGGATAGACAGTTCCTTTCGCCCAACGGGAACAGCGTTTCCATCGAAAACGAAATGGTCATGGCCGCGAGTGCCCAGCGCGACCACGACAAAGCCTTGGCGATCTATCGCCACGGTCTTTCGATCATGCGCAGCGCATTGGGACGATAAGAGATGGCGGATCTAACCAGCTCTCTTGCAATATCGGCTTCGGGAATGCGCATGCAAACCGCCCGCATCCGCTTTGTGTCCGAAAACATCGCGAACGCCGATACGCCGGGCTATCATCGCAAAATTGCCCCCGTCCAAAACGAGCGGGACAGCGGCACGGTCGAGCTTGGCCGCGTACGTCTCGATCCAAAAGAACCCGCCCGCGTTTATGACCCCTCGCACCCCCTCGCGGGGGCGGACGGCTATTACCTTGGCACAAACGTCAATCTCATGACCGAGATCGCGGACGCGCGTGAAGCTCAAAGGAGTTATGAGGCGAACCTCAAAATGTTCGACCAATCCCGCCAAATGGCAAAATCGATTTTCGAATTGCTGAGAAAGTGAGGTAACGCGTGGAATTCAAATCGCTCAATCTTGCCCAAGGCTACATTTCAAATCGCGAAGCCGTGGCACCCAAAGCGGGCCCGAGCACAGCATTGTCAGCGGCCAAGGATTTTGCCCACACCCTCGAAACCTCCGAGCAAGCTGCAATCGGCGCCATAAGCGGCGGCGTCGATTCCCAATCTCTGGTGCAGGCCCTTGCGCAATCCGAACTTGCCGTCGAAACGGCCGTGACCCTCCGCAACAAGGTGGTCGAGGCCTATCAGGAAATCCTGAGGATGCCGGTCTGATGGTGGAGAGCGACTTTTACGACCTGACCCGCGCCGCCCTTTGGCTCACGCTGGAAATTTCGGCCCCGATTTTGGGAACGGCCCTCGTCTCGGGCCTTGTCATCGGCTTGTTCCAAGCTCTGACGTCGATTCAGGAAATGACCCTTACCTTCGTGCCAAAGGTTATCTGCATCCTCGGCGTCTTTTGGATCACGATGGGTTTTATGTCCGAGAGCCTTGTCGATTTCTTTCAGGAAACACTCGTCCCGATGATCGGAGCAAGCTGATGGACAACGCGGTTTATGCCACATTGGGACGGCAAAGCGGTCTTTTGCGAGAGATGCAAACCATCGCAAACAATATCGCGAATATGTCGACCGCAGGGTTCAAATCCGAGACCCTGCTCTTCGAAGAGCACGTTGCCGCGCTTGGGAAAAGCGACAGCCTCTCGATGGCCCATGCCGCGCCGAGGGATACCAACCTTTTCCAAGGCGGGCTCACGCAAACGGGCGGCACCTTTGATATTGCGATCGAGGGTGAGGGGTTCTTTATGATCGAAACTCCCGAAGGCCCGCGCCTGACCCGTGCCGGTAATTTCACGGCGAACGCCGAGGGCGATCTTGTCACGACCCAAGGCTTCGCGGTGCTCGACGCGGGCGGCGCGCCCGTCTTTGTGCCGTCAGGCGCTGGGTCGATCCATATCGGCACCGACGGAACGCTGTCTGCCGATGGCCAGCCGCTTGGGCAAATCGGCGTTTTCATGGCCGACGAACAAACCCTGCGCCGCGAGGACGGTGTCCATTTCGCTTTCGAGGGCGAGCCATTGTCAGCTGACAATTTTCGCGTGCTTCAAGGGGCACTCGAGGAGTCGAACGTAGATCCTGTCACCCAGATCGCCCGCATGATCGAGGTCCAGCGCGCCTATGAGCTCGGGGCCAGTTTCTCAGAACGGGAAGATGAGAGGATCAAGTCGCTCATCTCCACGCTTGGCCGATAGGAGGCAGGAATGAAAGCGCTCAAAATCGCAGCCTCGGGCATGTCCGCACAACAGACCCGCGTCGAGGTGATTTCCAACAATCTCGCGAATATGAACACGACGGGCTATAACGCGCGCCGCGCCGATTTTGCCGATCTGCATTATCAACAGGCCACGCGCCCCGGTAGCGTCACCGCCTCGGACGGAACTGTGGTGCCGACAGGGGTTCAGCTTGGCCTTGGGGTGCGGCCCGCCTCGGTCACGGTCATCTTGCAACAAGGCGCCCTAAGCCAGACGGGCGGCGATCTTGACCTCGCGATCGAGGGCAATGGCTTTCTCGAAGTCACGCTTCCGAGTGGCATTCCCGCCTATACCCGTGACGGGAGCCTCAAGCGATCCGCAGACGGGCTTATCGTCACCTCGGACGGATTTGCCGTCGCGCCCGAGATCACCATTCCCCAAGACGCGAGAAGCATTTCGATCAACGCCGAAGGCGAGGTCTATGCCTATTTCGACGATCGGGTCGAACCCGAAAATCTCGGACAGTTTTCGCTCGCGAGTTTCACCAATGCCAAAGGACTCGAAGCGATCGGCTCGAATCTCTTTCTCGAAACGCCTGCCTCTGGACCCGCGCTGATCGACACGCCGGGGCAGGATGGTTTGGGCACCCTTCGACAGGGATACCTCGAAGATAGCTCGGTCGATCCCGTCAAAGAAGTCACCGAACTCATCGAAGCCCAGCGAGGTTACGAGCTTAATTCCAAAGTCATAACAGCGGCCGACCAAATGCTTGGCGCAATGGTGCAAATCCGATGAAATGGACCATTGCACTTGTCGCGATCCTCGGCCTGAGCGCCGACAGCGCGCTTGCCGATTATCTTGTTGCCCAACGCACCATACGTGCCCGAACCGTCCTTATGGAAGACGATCTCGGGGTTCAGGGCGGCACTGTCGTAGGTGCGATTTCCAGCATCGGCCAGGCTATCGGGAAAGAGGCGCGGGTCACGATCTATTCGGGACGGCCGATCCTTAATGGTGACTTGGTGTCTGCCGCAATCGTAGAGCGGAACCAGATTATCCCGCTGGTCTTTGACAACGGCCTTTTGAAGATCACCGCCGAAGGACGGGCGCTTGATCGCGGGCGCGCAGGGGACCTCATTCGCGTGATGAACCTTGGCTCCCGATCAACGGTCTTCGCACTCATCCAAGCAGACGGAGCAGGTTATGTTGCGAACTAGGATGTGTTTAGTTCTTGCCGTTCTGGCAGGCTGCAACCGCGGCTATGACTTTGGCGCAGCGCCCGATATGACACCCATCCGCGCGGGTCAGGAACATAGCGCGATGATGACGCCGACCTCTCTTGCCCTTCGGGAGTGAGCAGCCTCATTTGACCGGTCCAAGTTTATAGTTAGTGCATATTTGGCCTCTGATCCATTTGTATGATGGTTTC
>JALRIK010000199.1 GCA_023255435.1 Marivivens sp. | reverse complement strand
ATACTAAATAGCTATTTTGTGTTATTATTACGCAACATCTTCGAATACATCGACTGTAATAAGATGCTTTGTTTTATTAATAATAATTTGGTTTGAATATTGTTCTGTATGATGGAAGCGGCACCAACTGTCGTAAAAATCTTTTCCTTTATAATATGCTTCTGAAATATCACAGTTTAATACACTATTGGTTAAATCTAAAGGGTAATTGAAAGCATCAATATTTTCAAATTTAGGTAATTCGTTTGTGCTATAATTTAAGATAGGCGTTATTTCATTGTAAATTCTGTCATTATATTCAGTGGCTATGATTTTAAATGAAAGCGGATTATCTAAAAGAAAATTTATTTCTTTTAAAATTTCTTCAATCGCAACTGCATCACGTTTAAAATTTAAAAAAGTAGTTAGTGTATCTCTATGCACTCCTATCTTTTTACTTAAATCTAAAATCCCTTTTTTATCATTATGCACGAAAAAATGCTCTATATTAGTATGTATATTAAACAGCATTATTTCACGCACACTTTTCGCAAATCTTCTGTTTGTACTGCCTATTGAAGCTAAATTAAATCTATCTATTAAATCGAAAATGTATTTATTCCCGTTTGCCTGTTTCAATCCAAGTGCTGACTTATCAATAAAAGTATGTTGTTTTAATCCTTGTTCAATAGAGGGTTTGATTGCGTGAAGCATTGCGTTCACATCATACAATTTTTTCGCTTTTCTTACTTCAGCTAAAAATTCATAGTTTGTCAAATCTGTCTGACTGCCGATAAAATTGTGTTGCCTAACTTTTATTAAATCTTCAATATATAGCGGGTCAATTTCTTCCCATTGGGAAACTAATTTTTCTAAAATGTAGTTTTGATTAAATAGATAATTTCCGTTTGACTGAATATGATTTAAAATGATTTTAAATAGTTCTAAATAACTATTTTCATTTAGGTATCTTATAACACGAAAACACTTTTCAATGTTTGAAATAAACTGTTTTTGTGTCATTTCTGCATTAGTATCAAAAGAAGC
The DNA here is from genome assembly GCA_023255435.1 of Marivivens sp. GTDB lineage: Bacteria > Pseudomonadota > Alphaproteobacteria > Rhodobacterales > Rhodobacteraceae > Marivivens. The sequence goes on along the minus strand of JALRIK010000199.1, from coordinate 160 downwards.
AGAAAGCACTTCAAAAGGAGATTTGTAAACTTCTATGTTTTCAGTTTTAAAACTGTGACCGCCTTGTGAAGTTTGCTTATAAATTGCGCCGTAATCCTCTGAAAAATTTGCAGGAATGGAAGAACGGAATCTTTTGCTTTGCTTCTTTTTTGGTTTAAAT
>JALRIK010000198.1 GCA_023255435.1 Marivivens sp. | reverse complement strand
TCCGCCATCCACCAAAGCGACCGTTCGGTACCGGTGGAGATGAAATACAATACTGGCAACGATACGAGCATCAAGCACGTAAACAAATGCTCAAAGTCAGCGAATATCTCCCAAAAGTTTAAGCCCACGTAAAACATCAAAGGAAGGCTCACGGTAGCGATGGTACCAGATTTTGCATCGCTTGGTGTCGTCACCACGCGCCGCTTGTGCGTCGTCGTCGTCGTCGCCGTTCCGCTCGCCGAGCGTTCAGACGCGTTCTCCTCTACATACGCGCATTCGGCAATGATTGGAAACATAAAAAGTCGGTGCATGATAATATACGTCATTGAAATATACAAAGACGCAATCTGTGCATTCATTGACGTGGCAAACGCCCAGGCAATCACCGTCCCGCACACCAGCGGCGCGTACGCGAAAATAGCCCGTTCGCACGTCGCCGCCGCGCCCGGGTACGCGTGGTGCACCCATCTAAACTGCAACGTCACCCACAACCCACCGAGCATGAGATTCGCACCATTCAACATCAACACCGCAAGGTTCACCAATATTGGCATCCCGGGCGTGATCCACGTCGCCCCAAACGCGTGCGCTGCGAATGCGCCCGCGAGCGCGCACCACGTCGTCCCCAACGCCCCTTCCGCCGCTCGCATCAAGTCCAACACATACGCCACCATGAGTCCTACGAATACAATCTTCATCGATGCTTCCCCTCCACTCGCGACTGTCACGCATAACGCAGGTATGAGCCCAACGCTCGCTCTCGCGCTGTGTCCCCACGCGCGCGCGTTTGACTCGCTCGCCCGCATCCTCATCCTCATCATCTTCATCTTCTTCCCCGTCGGCGCCTTCCGTCGCTGCGTCATCGTCGTCATCGTCGTCGTCGTCGTTCTCCTATATATATACCTTCTCTGTGGCTCTCTATACCCCCTAGGTCATCATCGTCGTCGTCATCGTCACGCGACTGTGCGAGGCGAACACTGCGCTCGACACCCGCGAGAGCGCACGGCGTCGTCACATCACATCACATCACATCGCGACACGCACGTGCACCGCACGGAAGATCACGCGTTAGCGAACGACGACGACGACGATGATGATGATTGGATCTACGACGAGTGGTACGTCGTCGCGCGACAGACCGTCGTCGTCGTCGTGACGCGCACGCGAACGCGTTGGAGAATTCGACGACGCGTCGACGTCAGGCCAATGGCAAACCGAGACTGACGACGACGGCGTACGCGACGCATAGGTTTTAC
>JALRIK010000197.1 GCA_023255435.1 Marivivens sp. | reverse complement strand
GGATGTCATCGAGAACCTGAAAGATGTTGGTCCGGTTGATGTCACGCGCACGGTCAAGGCAATTGACGATGAGGTTTCAAAACTTCGCGGCTTGCGCTCAAGTTCCTATGAGCCTGTCATTGCAAGGCTCGAGGATTGGAAGAAAGCCATTACCGGAACGCGTGAAGTCACTTTGCCTGGTGGCGGAACTCGCACTGAGGCTCGTGGTCAGCCAATCACAAACATTGAACAGCTTCGCAAAGATGTTGGTGCTGCATTCACATCTCCTGAACTGTCGTCAGTTCGGTCTATTGGCGAAAAAGCATTGAGCCGGATCTATGCGCCTCTGCGTGAGGACATGGCTGACTTCATCAAAGCAAATGGTCAGCGTCGTGACTTTGACAAATGGAACATTGCAAACAAGCAGCTTTCCAGCATGGCCGGGGAACTTGAACTCGGCGTGATGAAGAATGCTTTGGCCAAGGGCGAGGCGACACCAGAGGTTGTCCGCTCCATGTTGTTCTCTGCAAAGCCAAGCGATGTGAAGGCGCTCTATCGCAACCTATCTGCGGATGGAAAGCGCAATGCGCGCACAGCCGTCTTGCAAGAGGCATTCAACAAGGTCGGTGGAAACTTTGAAAATGTCAGCCCTGATCAATTCAAGCGGCAGCTGATCCGACTTTCAACCCCGATCGGTGTGTTCTTTTCTGGGCAAGATCTGAAGGCTGTTGAGGGCTTGGCTAAGGCGCTGAAGATGACAGAGCAGGCTGGACGCGCTGGTGTCTCCCCGCCAACCGGTGTGCAGAACCTTCCAGTGCTTGGCGGCATGATCCTGACAGACATCTTTGGCGGCATGGGTGGCGCCATTGTAAGCGGTGCAACGATCGGAGGTGCTGCTCGCCTTTACGAAAGCGCACCCGTTCGCAACCTTCTGCTGAAACTTCCACAGACCGTAAAGGGAAGCGCTCAGGAGCGTGAACTTTTGAACCAATTGACCTCGGCCATCCGCGCCCAGAAAGCTGCTGAGAACCCTGAAAAGGCGTCAGCGCAATGACCCTATCCAAACACCCGCATTTCGTGGTAAAAATCACGCAAGAGGATAAATAAATGGCTTTGACGCAACTCGCCCCACCCTATCCGATCTTCACCGACAAGAGCGGATCGCCTCTTGATAACGGCTATCTATATTTCGGCGAGGTCAACAAGAACCCTGAGACAAACCCGATCCAAGTCTATTACGACAGCGCGTTCACGCAGCCTGCGGCCCAGCCTCTCCGCACGTCGAACGGCTATGTCATGCGGAAC
>JALRIK010000196.1 GCA_023255435.1 Marivivens sp. | reverse complement strand
CAGATAGAATTACAGGATCTACACTAGTTGCAGATACTTGGTATCATATTGCAGTTAGTCGTAGCGGAACTTCGACAAGAATGTTTGTTAACGGAGTGTTACAAGGAAGTGCTTGGACAGTAAGTCCTGTAGACTACGGAGTTGCTAAACCTGTTGTTATCGGCGCACGTTGGGACGGCATTAATGAATTTGCAGGGTACATCGACGAAGTAAGAATTAGCAAAGACATTGCACGTTATACAGCAGCCTTTGGCGGACTAGTAGCAGCATTTACTAGCGATGCAGATACTAAATTATTATTACATTTTGATGGTACAAATCTAAGTACTACAATAGTAGACGATACTTTGGAAACACAAGATTTAAGATTTTCAAACGGTGCCACTGCAAAGTTTGTAACTCTTGCTAACACTACTGACTTTGGTGCAGAACTAAGATCAATCGGTAGTGCATGCGTGTACGGTAATTACGGTGCATATGGGGACGGCAGCGGCGTATTAATGTATCTTGTTAGTCAGAACTTTGCATACATTGGAAATGGTAAAAACTTTGACAATGACGAATTAACTGTTATACAAGCAAACGAAGTTGTTGAACTTAATAATGCAAAAATTAGATACAGCTCAGTAGACCATCAAGGCGATTTTAGAGTCGGTGACTTATTTTATGTTGATCAACAGACTGGAACTGTAAACTTTACAAGCGCAACGTTTAACATAGAAACTACAAGTGGTATTACAATTACTACTGGTGGAGACACTACTACTATTACTGGCGACAGAATTGATACCGGTAATTTAAGATTTAGTGGAAACACTATTGAAAGTTTAAGCGGCGACATTAATTTAGATTCATCAAGCGGTATTGTAAAAATAACTTCAACTGGTGCGCTACAATTACCTACAGGTGATACTGCAAGTCGTCCTAGTCCGCAATTAGGAATGATCCGCTATAATACTGATACAAATTTGTACGAAGGTTACGACGGCAACTGGATTGCATTAAATGGTGTTTATGATTTAGATCTAAATACATACATTACTGCTGAACTAACACCAGGTGCAAATGACGATACTATTAGATTTTACACAGACGGACAATTACGTGTAGATATTAACAGTACAAGATTAAATACTCCTAGGATTGAAGTAGATGATATTGCAATCGATGGTAACGTAATCGAAACTGTTACTACTAATACAGACCTAGTATTATCAGCTAACGGAACTGGTGCAGTAGTAATTGACGATCTTGCATTTAAAGACAGTACAATTACTAACAGAACAACAGACGGAGTAATGTACTTCCAACAGCAAGG
>JALRIK010000195.1 GCA_023255435.1 Marivivens sp. | reverse complement strand
ATCGTCATCGTGTCCATCAAGCCAGCGAACACCTCGACAAAATCGTTCACCTCTGTGACGCCGAACAGGATACGTGCAGAGCGCCCCTGATACGGCTCCTGAAGCGCAATCGACACGATTGACTGGTCGATACCTGAAAGTGTGAGTGATGCACCCTTGGCGCTCAAATCAGCCGCCTCTTCGATGCCAGCGACAGACAGCAGCGAACCCGTGCCAATATAGGTCTGGCCGTCGATCACGCGGTCGCCAAAGCCAGTCCACAAACGGATGGTGCCGCCGTCGAAGTTAAGCTCGACCGCGTAGAACGGGCTGATTTCCTCTTGGCCAAGTGCGGTGACAATGGCGGCAGGAATTGAGCGAGACATCAGATCGCCTCCATCGCAGTGAACGAGATGCCGTAGATACTAGCCTCGTTGACCGACCAGTTGGTCTCGTTGCTCGCAAGACGCCACCGACCGACAGCGTTGTTTACCGTCACGGTCGCACCGCTAGACGGAGCCGTGCGGATGTGCGGCCACAGCGACAGCGTTGTCTGTCCGCTTGCGTTTGTGTTTGCGTCTTCCAGCACGCGGTGCAGCGTTGCCGTCGAGCCAGACCCAAGTTGGATGTAGTCGCCAGCCTTGAGCCAGCTATTCTTGCTCGCAGACGCCCCCGTTATGTTCAGCGTCTCGCCCGTCTGACCAGCACCGTTGACGACTGGCAGGCCCGGCAACACGGACGCCAAACCTTGTGGAGCTGGGCTTGACGGGTCACCCATCAGGAACGTCTTGAACTGGCCACGCAAGCTGATGAGCCACGACACCCAGACCGCCGCATCCTCACGTTTCATCGGCGGAAGTGTCACGGTTGCCTGCCACATCTGGCCAGCGCTTGCTTGCGCTTGCCCTGCGAATGTGAATGGCGACTGGCTGTATGCGACAGAGTTTACTGCGCCGAGATCAACGTTGCGGATGCCCGTCGCGGTGGGCAGTGTGCGAGGGTAGGTGATCGCCATTATGCAAATCCGTTCACTCTGCGGCGCTGCGCGTCAAACACAGCGGCCTTGGTTGTTTCCACGATCTTCGGCAGCATCGAATTAATCTCAGCGCGGCTCACGCCAGAGCCGAAGGTGTTGTTCTGGATGACCGTCACGCCACCGCCGCCGAGTTGGTTGTTCGGGATCACGCTTGCATTGCGTGATGGCACAATGATCTCTGGGCCACGCTCGCCAACAAGATAAGGACGACCAGAGGTAATAGGGCCACCTTGTGCGCGTGCGCCAGCAAGCGACATGATCCCACCGACGAGACCAGTGCCTGTCCCCTTAGCCGCGTCAAAACCTCCGACAAGCCGCTGCACGACAAGTATCTCAAACAACTTTGCAATGA
>JALRIK010000194.1 GCA_023255435.1 Marivivens sp. | reverse complement strand
TGCGCTGGATGTCGGCGACTTCCTGCGTGGTCGGCCAGATGTCCTTCAGGAAGACATCCTTGCCCGTCTTGTCCTGACCGATCGGATCCTTCGTGATGTCGATGCGCATCGAGCCGGCCAGGGCGTAGGCGACGACCAGCGGCGGCGAAGCGAGGTAGTTCGCGCGAACGTCGGGCGAAATACGGCCTTCGAAGTTACGGTTGCCCGAGAGAACTGCGGTTGCAACAAGATCACCTTCGTTGATCGCCTTGGAGATTTCCGGCTGGAGCGGACCCGAGTTACCGATACAGGTGGTGCAGCCGTAACCTACAAGGTTGAAGCCAACAGCATCGAGATCTTCCTGAAGGCCAGCGGCTTCAAGATATTCGGTCACAACCTGGGATCCCGGTGCGAGCGAGGTCTTGACCCATGGCTTGCGGTTGAGGCCCAGAGCGCGCGCTTTGCGGGCCACGAGACCTGCGCCGATGAGCACATAAGGGTTCGAGGTGTTGGTGCAGGAGGTGATCGAAGCAATCACAACCTTGCCCGAGGACATGGTGTAGTCTTCGCCATCGACGGGGACTTCTTTGCCCTGTTCGCGCTTGAACGAGGTTTCCATCTCCTTGGCGAAAGCAGCCTTGGCTCCCGTCAGAGGCAGATAGTCCTGCGGACGCTTCGGACCCGAAATCGCGGGAACGATGGTGCCCATGTCGAGCTCGAGCGTCGAGGAGTAGATCGGCGCATAATCCGCACCGCGCCAGAAGCCGTTTTCTTTGGCATAGGCTTCGACGAGAGCAACGCGGTCTTCGTCACGGCCGGTCTGGCGGAGGTAACGCAGGGTCTCGTCGTCGATCGGGAAGAAGCCGCAGGTTGCGCCGTATTCGGGCGCCATGTTCGCAATGGTCGAACGCTGGGCGAGCGGCAGCTTGTCGAGACCTTCGCCATAGAATTCGACGAACTTGCCGACCACGCCGTGCTTGCGGAGCATTTCAACGACTTTGAGAACAAGGTCGGTGCCCGTGGTGCCTTCGACCATTTCGCCGGTAAGCTTGAAGCCTACGACTTCGGGGATCAGCATCGAGATCGGCTGGCCGAGCATTGCCGCTTCGGCTTCGATCCCGCCGACGCCCCAACCCAGAACGGCAAGTCCGTTCACCATGGTGGTGTGCGAGTCGGTGCCAACGAGGGTGTCGGGATAGGCAACGGTTTCACCGTTCTGGTCGGTATCGGTCCAGACGGTCTGGGCGAGATATTCGACGTTGACCTGGTGACAGATGCCGGTGCCCGGGGGAACAACGCGGAAGTTGTTGAACGCGCCCTGACCCCACTTGAGGAACTGGTAGCGCTCCATGTTGCGCTCGTATTCGCGGTCGACGTTCATCTGGAACGCGCGCGGGTTGCC
>JALRIK010000193.1 GCA_023255435.1 Marivivens sp. | reverse complement strand
GCAATCCTGTGCCGGGTCCCAAGTATGACTACAAGCTCGCATGGATGGAGCGTCTAAGAACGCGGGCAAAGGCGCTTTTGGCCGATGAAATGCCCGCGCTAATGGCTGGCGACTATAACATCATTCCCCAAGCCGAAGACGCCGCCCGTCCCGATGCTTGGCGCGAAGACGCGCTGTTCCGCCTCGAAAGCCGCGAAGCCTTTCGCCGCATCCTGAACCTCGGCTTTACCGAAGCCTTCAGAACCCAGACAAGCGCGGCGGGTCATTATTCCTTTTGGGATTATCAAGCGGGCGCATGGGACCGCAACGATGGGATCCGTATCGACCACTTTCTGCTTACGCCGCAATGCGCCGATCTGCTGAACGAATGCTGGATCGAAAAAGACGTGCGCGGACGTGAAAAGCCGTCGGACCACGTGCCCGTCTGGGTGGATCTGGCGGCCTAGGCCGTCACATCATGACCATAGAGCCAATCCATGCGGTCGAGAAACGCACGCGGCGCAACAAGTCCTAGGGTTTTAAGCCCCTTGTGCGCAACAAAGCGTTTAACGCCCGACAAGTGATAGTTCGTCGCATTGGCATTTGCCGCCTCGATCGCGCGGATCACCCGCGCGCGCCGCTTGGCCTGATACATTCCAAGTCCCGCCTCGACCCCGTTTTCGGCAACCGCGCGAGCGAGGACATAGGCATCCTCGAACGCCAGATTTGCCCCTTGCGCCAGAAACGGAAGGGTCGGATGAGCTGCGTCCCCAACGAGTGCGATTTTGCCGCTGTGCCAGACCTCGGCCACGGGATGACGGAACAGCCCCCAAAGCCGCACAGCCTGCACCTCAGACAAAACCGAACGGAGCGCCGCGCTGCAATCGGCAAAGGCAGCTTGGAGCGCATGCGGTTCGTCGAAAAAGTTCCACCCTTCAGCGGCCCATTCCTTGCGTTCCTGCACGGCAACAACGTTCAGACGGCCCCCGATCAGCGGATAGGTGACAACATGGCGGTGCGGGGCCATCCAGATGCGGGCAATCGGGTCTTCGTCTTTGACCTTGACGACCGAGCGCCACGCAACCTGCCCCGTGAAGAACGGTGCATCCTCACCGTTGAGGCGTTTGCGGGTGACAGAATGAAGTCCATCGGCCCCGATCACCAGATCGGCTTCGATGGTCTGCCCGTTTTCGAACCCGACCACGCCGCTTTCTGTGACTTCGACTGCTCTGGCATCCAGCACGATTTCGACACCCGCCTCGGCACAGCCTTCGGCAAGAAGATCGAGAAGATCGGCACGATGGAAAAACCGGTAAGGCTCGCCCCCCAGTTGCCCAAGATCAAACCGCGTCACTGCGCGCCCCGTGAGCGCGTCCATCGGCATAACGGCCGCAGCCTGGATAGAGCGGTGA
>JALRIK010000192.1 GCA_023255435.1 Marivivens sp. | reverse complement strand
ACAATTCTTTGCCCACGACTAGTACCGTACGCGTATGAGCCGTGATCTGCATACAACTGCCGGAAAAATTGAAGACCTTCGCGATCGTGTCGAGGAGGCTATCCATGCTGGCTCCGAGCGAGCCGTTGAAAAGCAACATGCAAAGGGTAAGAAGACAGCCCGTGAGCGCATCGAGATGCTGGTTGATCCAGACTCTTTCACTGAAATCGATGAGTTTGCGCGCCACCGTTCAACACAGTTTGGAATGGAAAAGAACCGTCCGTACGGCGATGGCGTAGTCATCGGAACCGCAACGGTTGATGGACGACCAATCGCTTTGTACTCCCAAGATTTCACAGTTATGGGTGGATCACTTGGAGAGGTTCACGCTGAAAAGATTGTAAAGATCGCAGAGTTTGCTTTGAAATCAGGAATTCCTTTAATTGGAATTAATGATTCAGGTGGAGCACGTATTCAAGAGGGTGTTGCATCATTAAATGGTTACGGAAAGATCTTCCGTCTCAACACCAGATCTTCAGGAGTGATTCCGCAGATTTCATTGATCTTGGGACCTTGTGCTGGTGGCTCTGCTTACTCACCTGCGCTTACAGATTTCACCGTCATGGTGAATGAAACCTCACACATGTTTATTACTGGGCCAGATGTAATTAAGACAGTTACTGGCGAAGAAGTTGGAATGGAAGAGCTCGGTGGAGCTCGCACCCACAACACTCGTACAGGTAACTCGCATTACTTGGCTGAAAATGAAGATGATGCGATTGATTATGTAAAAGCGCTGCTTTCATATCTGCCTTCTAACAATATGGATGCTGCGCCTCATCTTCCTGCGACTGAAACATTAGAGAAGAAGGCTTCAGATATTGCGTTAGATACCCTGATTCCAGATAGTCCAAATCAGCCATATGACATGAAGGTTTTAATTCAAGCTTTAGTTGATGAGGGCGAGTTCCTCGAAGTGCATGCACTGTATGCGCCAAACATTGTTGTTGGATTTGCTCGTATTGAGGGTGAATCAGTGGGAATCATTGCAAACCAGCCAAATCAATTAGCTGGAACACTTGATATTAATTCGAGTGAAAAAGCAGCGCGCTTCTTGCGCTTCTGTGATGCCTTCAATATTCCGATTTTGACACTTGTCGATGTTCCAGGTTTCTTGCCAGGAACAGAACAAGAGTGGGATGGAATCATTCGTCGCGGAGCGAAGTTGTTGTATGCATATGCAGAAGCATCTGTTCCGCTAGTAACTCTTATTACACGCAAGGCATACGGTGGAGCATTCATCGTTATGGGCTCTAAGTATCTTGGTAGCGATATCAACTTTGCTTGGCCTAGTGCTGAAATTGCTGTTATGGGCGCACAGGGCGCGGTCAATATTTTGTATCGCAAAGAGTTAAGTGATGCTAAAGATCCAGATACAAAGCGTGCAGAGCTAGTTAATGAT
>JALRIK010000191.1 GCA_023255435.1 Marivivens sp. | reverse complement strand
AAGCGGCAAGCGGTCGCGCATCTGGTGGCAAGTCACGAGATGAGCGAACGGCGGGCGTGCCGGGTGATCGGCTGTTGAACCGCCCCGGGTTTACCGGAGGGTGGTTTGTTCAATGACTATGCGACCATATCGAGTGAGTTCAGGTTTGCATAGAACGCCTCCTCTGCTTCTGCGGGCGGGATGTAACCGATGGGGCCTAGAAGGCGGCGATTGTTATACCAATCGACCCATTTCAAGGTTTCCCATTCGACCTCGCGCATTGATTTCCATGGGCCGATCTGGTTGATGACCTCGGTTTTGAAAAGGCCGATCACGCATTCGGCAAGGGCATTATCATAGGCATCGCCGACGGTGCCGACTGAAAGATCGATGTCTGCCTCGGCCAGGCGCTCAGTATACTTGATGGACAAGTATTGGGAACCACGGTCCGAATGATGAACCAAGCTCTTGTTATCTGGCGTCTTTCTTTGCCAGATCGCTTGCTCCAGTGCGTCGAGCACGAACTGTGTCTTCATCGAGGTCGAGGCACGCCAGCCGACAATACGACGCGCAAACACATCGATCACGAATGCCACGTAGACCGTCCCGGACCAAGTTTGCACATAGGTGAAATCTGAAACCCACAGCTTGTTCGGACGGTCTGCCATGAACAGCCGGTTCACCTTGTCATCTGGGCACGGCTGCGATGTGTCAGGGTTCGTGGTGATGACCTTTTTGCCCCGAAGCACGCCTTTGAGGCCTAAATCGCGCATCAACCGCTCCACTGTGCATCGTGCGACGTCCTGATTGTCTCTGAGCAAAACATGCCAGATCTTCCGTGCCCCATAGAGCTTGCGGTTGTCTTTCCAAGCTGCATCGATCTTGATGCAGAGATCCGCGTCAGACTTTGCCCGTCGCGATGCTCGATCAGGATCACGCCCGATGGCGCGACGCTCATAATAGGTAGACTGGGCGATTTGCAGCATTTTGCACATCGGCTCGACCCCGAACTGTCCCCTATGTCCTTCAATGAAAGCAGTCACTTGCGAAATGGGCGGTCGAGCTCCGCCATCGCAAAATATGCTGATGCCTTCTTCAGTATCTCGTTGGCCTGGCGCAGTTCGCGCACTTCCCGCTCCAACTCCTTGATCCGAGCTTTATCGGCACTGGTCAGACCTGGCCGTCCGCCACCATCACGCTGGGCCTGCCGCACCCAAACGCGAAGACTGTCCGGCGAACAGCCCAATTTACCTGCAATCGCCGTCAGCGCCGCAGCTTCGCTCTGATACTCATCGCGGTGTTCCAGCAAAAGCCGCACCGCGCGTTCGCGGAACTCGGGTGAATACGGCTTCGACGTCTTCTTCTTTTGTGCATGTTCCATAACGGGCAATTCTCCGAGAGTTTTGCCCTCCGGTAAACCCGGGGCGGTTCAGTCCCCGACGCACGGGCCATCGCGGAACAGTTGGAAAAGAAGGGCGTCAAGCTTGCCCTCGGCGCATCGGTCTACGATCCGACCGACCCGATGGGAAAGATGTTC
>JALRIK010000190.1 GCA_023255435.1 Marivivens sp. | reverse complement strand
GACTGGGCGGCTATTTCGCGGCCAAGCGCCGCTTGTTCGCCGAAGGTGGCCCTGATCGCTGTGTAATTGGCGTGGACGAGGTTGAGGGGCGTTACCTTGCCAACCAACTGTCCGAGGGGCAGGCGGATGATCGCGTGATCCGTATTTCCTCGGCTCGGAAATTGGACGGCGAAGGCTGGACCGTTTTTGCGCGCAAAGGGTTCCTCGCTGAATGGCGCAAGGGGCGTCAGGTGGCGTCGATTGATATGCGCGGTATCCTTGGCCTTCCGGGGGCGCATAACCACCAGAACGCTTGTGCCGCCTATGCGGCTTGTCGGACCTTGGGCATTGGCCCGAAAACGATCGAAGAGGCGATGAAGACCTACCCCGGTCTGCCGCACCGCAGCCAGTTGATCGGCGAAAAAGACGGCGTGCGCTATGTGAATGACAGCAAGGCCACGAACGTCGATAGCGCGGCGAAAGCGCTGCAAGCGTTTCCGCGTATTCGTTGGATTTGTGGCGGTCTTCAAAAAGAGGGCGGCTTGGACGGTTTGTTGCCGCATCTCGGTGCAGTGGCGAAGGCCTATGTGATTGGCCGTGAAGCGGCGCAATTCGCGATGCAGCTCGGCGGGATTGATGCTGAGGTCTGCACCACGATGGAAGCGGCGGTTGCGCGTGCAAGTGCCGAGGCGGAATCTGGCGATACGGTCCTGCTGGCGCCAGCCTGTGCGAGTTTCGATCAATATGACAACTTCGAAAAGCGCGGCGACGATTTCGCGGCGCAAGTGCGGGCGATCATCGGGTGAAGGAAGGGGCGCTGCCCCTCTTGGCCTGACGGCCAATTCACCCCGGGATATTTCGGGCACAAAGGCAGGTTAGGCGCGATTTGCGATAGCCGTGCCTGCGGCATGGGCAGAGGCCCACGCCCATTGGAAGTTATATCCGCCGAGCCAGCCTGTGACATCCACGGATTCCCCGATGAAATAGAGGCCCTCGACGGTTTTTGCTTCCATCGTTGTGGAGGATAGGCCGTCGGTATCGACGCCGCCAAGTGTGACTTCGGCGGTGCGGTAGCCTTCGGTCCCTGTGGGTTTGACTTGCCAATGGGATAGAGCGAGACGCAGGTTTTCAATCCGTCCGTCCGACCATTCCGCGCAATTGCCCGAGAGGTCGAATTCAGCAGTCAGGTGATCGACAAGGCGCGAGGGAAGAACGCGGGCGAGGATGGTTGTGACCGATTTGCGGGGATCGGTGCTGCGCGCCTTTCGGAGTGTTTCGGTCAGGTCAGTCGCGGGGATCAGATTGATGTCGACCGCTTCGCCGCTGGTCCAGTAGCTTGATACTTGCAGCATGGCAGGCCCAGAGAGGCCACGGTGCGTGCATAGGAGTGCTTCGGCAAAGGCGGGGCCAGTGGCGGCGCGGGCCAGAACGGGGAGCGCGATGCCCGACACCTCGGCAAAGCGGCTGTCGGAAAAGGTAAAGGGCACGAGGCCAGCGCGTGTGTCTGTAACCTCGAGGCCAAACTGCTCTGCAATTTGATAAGCGAGGCCCGTCGCGCCCATTTTGGGGATCGATTTACCGCCCGTAGCTACAACGAGATGATCGGCCTCTACCGTGATGTCTTTGCCATGGCGACGCAGTGATACGATAAAGCGGTCGGTGCGGCGCACCTCGACGATTTC
>JALRIK010000018.1 GCA_023255435.1 Marivivens sp. | reverse complement strand
TTGGTCGTATGTTTGCCATTCCTGGTCCTCCGTTTCCTAAACATAGCGGTGGACCGGTTCAGTGGGGGAGGCTCAGGTTCCTATGCCGCCATTCGGGTGCGCGGTTCTATTGTCGACTTTCTGCGCGATAACGCCAGCGTGTGCCGAAGCACGATCATTATGCAGCAAAAGGCCAAAGCCGCGACTGCCAAGCTCGAACAGCAGCTCATGCGCGCGCCTGAAAAAGAAGAGGTTGCCAAAGAACTCGGGATCACGGTCGGCGAGCTCGAGGACTGGGAAAACCGCTTTGCCGCAGGACAGGTCAAGTCGCTCGACGAGCTCTATACCGACCAGTCAAATCTGTTTTCGGACAATATGACCCGCACGGCTGAAGACAATATCCAGCAGATGCAGATGAAAAAGCTTCTGCGCCGTGCGCTGGGCCAGCTTCCCGAGCGAGAGGCGCTGCTCCTTCAGCTTTACTATGTTGAAGAGCTGAACGTCTATGAAATTGCCGAAGTGCTCGGCGTGACGACTGGACGCGTCTCGCAAATCAAAAAAGCCGCAGTGGAGCGGCTTCGTAAGTTCATCACAGAGATGGAAGAGGGGGGCGCTTAGGCCCCCTTCTTATTAGATCGTGAAGGCGGGCATGACCGATGCGCCCGCTGCGATACGGCGCGCCCATGCATCGATGTCCTTGCCGAACATCGCGCGGGGATCGGTAAGAACGGACAAGAGACCTTCGACCGCGACGAATTTGATCTTCTCGACGGGGTCCAGATCGCCACGGTCGAACTCGGACCAGTTTTGGCCGCCCAGACGCACTTCGCTCTTTGTATCTTCCAGTCGGATATACCATTCGAAGCCATACAGATCGAAGGCTTCGATGTTTTTACCCATGTCCAGATCGCGGCGCTGGATCATGTGCATGCGGATATATTCGCGCGTGGTGTCGAAAGTCAGCTTGATGATTTCGGATGCGATCGAGGACCAGCCGTTCTCGACGGTGTTGGATAATTCGATCCACTCGCCGCCTTCTTGCGGACGGAAGGCGAGCATTTCGAGCGCTTCGATCTCTCCGATGACATAGTCATGGGTGCCGATACGAAGGCGCGCGATTGGTTCGGGAAGATTGTTGGCAATCGCAGGGCTCGGCTCGTGCGCGAGGATATCATGCGCGGTATCGTGACTGCGGCGTGGGCCGGAACTCACATAATCACCGTTGCTGAACTCATCAAGAATTCCGCAGGCCGAAGGGGTCAGCACAAACTCGTTTCCGCGCAAGTCGGCCAGACCTGCAATGCGCATAGACGTTTGCTCGACGGCTGTCGCATGACCATTTGCCGCCATGCGCAAAAGGCCGACCAGAACGTGCGAGGCCGCACCCGGATCGTGCTCGCGAACGGCGGAGATGAGATCGAGAAGATCTGCAGCCGTGTAGAGCTTTCTTGGAGCTACGGCGGCGCTTTGATCTTTACTTTGGGCAGCGGTCTGCATGTGGCTATACTTTCCTTGTGACAGGTTCGGAAAGTGTAACGTTCTGTTTTACCACTTTGTTTAGGCGTAGGTGCCGAATTCAACCTTTGAACCCCGAGCCTAGCCTTTCGGTCACAAGCTAGAACTCAATGATCATTCCGTCGCGTCCCAAATGGAGCATACCGTCAAAAAATGGACGGATTTCTTCGATCCAGTGCTCTTGGGTGAATGCGGGGTCGTCGCTCGGGATAAGATGATGGAGGGCGAGCGCGGGAACTTTGGCGCGCGCTGCGATCCTGGCGACTTCTTGGGCCGAAGAGTGAGAGCGCTCCAGATGGATGCGCAGCCGATCATCCCCATTTCCGACGCGGGCGCAAAGGGCAGCGATCCCTTCGGTCAGCATGGCTTCGTGGATCAAGAGGTCGGACCCTGCGGCAAAGTCCACCATCTCTTCGATCGGTGCGGTGTCCCCCGAAAAGGTGACGGATTTCCCTTGATGATCGAAGCGAAGCGCGAAACTGTCCGCAAGGGGTGGGTGCTGGTTGCGGATTGCAGAGACCTTGATATCGAACAGCGTGAAAGCTTCGGCCTCCAGCTTTTGCAACTCTACGAGAGAGCCGAGATCGGGGCGCCCCTCGTCCGCGATCCGAAGAGCGATATCCGCCTCCATCGACGCCAGAAACCCGCGCCAATACGCACCAAGTCCCTCGGGGCCATAGATCGGAATGGGGGTCTTGAGCCCTGCGGTCCATGCCGTGTGGATCAGCGGGCCGAGTTCCAGATAATGGTCGGAGTGCAGATGCGTGATGAAAATGGCATCGATCCCCGTCAGGGGCACGCCTGCGTCACATATCCCGCGTGTCACCCCCAATCCCGCATCGATGACGATGGTCTTTCCGCCTAGCCGCAAGAGGCTTGACGTCGGCATAGGGGTGCCGGGGCGAATGGCAGGGCCGCCTTTGGTGCCCAGCAATGTCACTGAGGAATGGGTCATTTGCGTCTGCCTGAAAGAAAAGGGCCGGTACATTGGCCGGCCCCTTATGCTTAGATGTCTTTGTAGTTGATCTCTTTGACGTCTTCGCCGGGTGCGGATTTTTCGCGGCGCACAATCAGGCGGTTGATCGCATTGAGATAAGCCTTGGCCGACGCCACAACGGTATCGGTATCAGCAGATTGGCCCGTGGCAATACGGCCCTGTTCCTCAAGGCGCACAGAAACGGTTGCCTGCGCATCTGTGCCTTCGGTGACTGCGTGCACCTGATAAAGTTGCAAGCGGCCGCCATGCGGGAAGATTTCCTTGATTGCATTGAAGGTCGCATCGACAGGGCCGTCGCCGTTGGACTTGATCGACTTTTCCTCGCCGCCCACGACAAGCGTCAATTCTGCAGTCTGCGGACCTTCGGTGCCGCAAACCACACGGAGCGACTTGAGCTTGAGGTGGTCTTCGACTGTTTCGTTCTGGGTAACGAGCGCGATGATGTCGTCGTCAAAGACTTCTTTCTTGCGGTCGGCGAGATCCTTGAACCGCACAAAGAGATCATTGAGCTGGTTGTCGGCCATCGAATGGCCGAGGCTGTCGAGCTTGGCGCGGAGTGCCGCGCGGCCCGAATGCTTGCCCAAGGGGAGCGACGTGCCTGCCAAACCCACGTCTTCGGGGCGCATGATCTCGAAGGTTTCCTTGTTCTTGAGCATGCCATCCTGATGGATGCCCGACTCATGCGAGAAGGCATTTTTGCCGACGATTGCCTTGTTGAACTGGACAGGGAAGCCCGAAGCGGTGGACACGCGCCGCGAGATGTTCATCAGCTTGGTGGTTTCGACGTTGGTGTAGAACGGCATGATGTCGCCGCGCACCTTGAGCGCCATGACAACTTCTTCAAGTGCGGTGTTGCCAGCACGTTCACCAAGGCCGTTGACGGTGCATTCTATCTGGCGCGCACCGCCTGCAACCGCGGCAAGGGCGTTGGCGGTCGCCATGCCGAGGTCGTTATGACAGTGGGTCGCAAAGATCACATCGTCCGCTCCAGGAACGGTCTCGATCAGACGCTTGATGAGATCGGCGCTTTCCATCGGCGCGGTATAGCCCACGGTGTCGGGAATGTTGATCGTAGTCGCACCCGCTTTGATCGCAATTTCGATCACGCGGCAGAGGTAATCCCACTCGGTCCGTGTTGCATCCATCGGCGACCACTGGACGTTGTCACAGAGGTTGCGGGCATGGGTTACGGTCTCGTGAATGCGATCGGCCATCTCGTCCATGGTAAGGTTCGGAATGGCGCGGTGAAGCGGCGAGGTGCCGATAAAGGTGTGGATGCGGCCCGAGCCTGCGGGGCGGATCGCCTCGGCGCAGCGTTCGATGTCCTTGAAGTTTGCGCGGGCAAGTCCGCAGATCGTCGAATTCTTGGAGCGCTTGGCGATCTCGTGAACGGCGCGGAAGTCACCTTCCGAGGCGATCGGGAAGCCTGCTTCGATAATATCAACGCCCATATCGTCAAGAAGCTCGGCGATTTCGAGCTTTTCGTCATGGGTCATGGTTGCGCCGGGTGATTGCTCGCCGTCACGCAATGTGGTGTCAAAAATCAACACGCGGTCTTTGGTCATCTGGATAGTCCTTTTCTTTCCTTAGCTGGTTCGTCCGGCGCTGAAACCCCTCTGAGCGGTCGCGCCGACAGGCACGCTCAGAGGCGGCTAAGGAGAAGTAGACCAAGCGAACGCAGTGCACCGCGCGGGCGGGCAACAGGGGTGATATGTGCGTTACTGGTCATAGCGGCGACTATACGCACGATTCTCTTGAGGAAAAGACCTCATTTGCATAAGCGGACCGGAAAGTGCCACTTTGCCTGTCCTCGCCACAGGCGCATCGATCCGATCTCGCCGAGCATTGGCGCTCTGGATAAATCTCGGATGCGTTCTAGCTTGGGGATTATGGAGAGAACACTAGTCATAGGCGCCTCTGGCGGGATCGGTGCGGCACTGGCGCAATCGCTTGACGGCGAAGTTGTGCGACTGTCGCGCAAAGAGCACGGCTTCGACGTGCGCAACCCCGAAGCGGCGGAAACGATGCTCGGTCAAATCGAGGGTCCGTTCACGCGGGTCATCGTGGCGCTTGGTATCCTTGCGCCCCAAGGGGCCAAGCCCGAAAAATCACTTGCCGCGATCGAGGCCGAGGTGATGGCTGAAACATTCGCCGTCAATGCGATCGGCCCTGTCTTGATCCTGAAACATCTGCCCCGATGGCTTCCCAAGGATCAAAGGTCCGTGGTCGGCGTGCTCTCTGCTCGGGTAGGGTCCATCGGAGACAATCGGGTCGGGGGCTGGCATTCCTATCGCGCGTCCAAAGCCGCGCTGAACCAGCTCATCCGCGGTGCCTCTATCGAATTGCAGCGCACACACAAACAGGCGGTGCTCATCGCGCTCCATCCCGGAACGGTCGCGACAGAGTTCACGCGTGACTATGCGGGTCGTCATCCGACGGTTGCGCCTGAAGTTGCTGCGCGGAACCTTTTGACGGTTCTGGACGGCGCGACGCCCGAAATGACGGGCGGCTTTTACGATTACGCGGGCGAGACGATCCCCTGGTAGGTCATTGGTCGCTTGGAACTGGGGCGGCGTTCTGCGCCGCCTCGGTGGTGGTCCCCGCAGGCGCGGTTGCGTTCTGCGTTACAAGCGCACCGTCTTCCCAGTTGCCCGAAGTGGTTTCGCCGGACGCATAGACCATCGTGCCGCTGCCTTGGCGACGACCTGCGCGGAACTGGCCTTCATAGATGTCGCCGTTCGCATAAGTGGCTTTGCCCAGCCCGGATATCTCGCCGTTTTCCCAAGCGCCGACATAGGTGAACCCGTCGGGCATTGTCATGGTGCCGGTGCCGTGACGCTGGCCGTCGAGGAAATCGCCCTCGTAAACCGTGCCGTCCGCATAGGTGGCGATGCCTGTGCCGCTCCGCTGGCCGTTTTCCCAAGAGCCGTCATAGGAATAGCCGTCGGGATAGGTCATTTTGCCTTTGCCGTGGTTCTTGGCGTTCAGGAACTCGCCCACATAGGTGAGCCCGTTGGGGTAGATCGCCGTGCCGAAACCGTTGATCACGCCGTTTTTCCATTCCCCGTCATAGGTCGCCCCGTCGGGATAGGTGATCTTGCCCGATCCATGGGCGAGACCATCAAGGAAAGACCCCGCATAGACCGAGCCGTCGGGATAGGTGACTTGGCCCTGACCTTCGATACGTCCTTCGGTCCATGCGCCGATGTAGATATAGCCGTCGGTGCCCGTGAATGTGCCTTGTCCATGGCGACGGTCATCCTTGAAGCCGCCGCTATAGGTGTCGCCGTTGGCATAGGTCACAACGCCCAGACCCTCGCGGCGACCCGCTACGAGATCTCCTTCGTAGACATCGCCGTTCGATTGCACGAGACGGCCTTTGCCCTCGATCTGGCCGTTGACCCAAGTGCCTTCGTAGATGAGCCCGTCGGCCATGGTCAGAGTGCCTTGGCCTTCGCGTTCGTCATTGGCGAGCATGCCGTCATAAACGGCACCGTCGGGATAGGTGATCTTGCCCTGACCCTCTTTGACGCCATTGACCCAAGGTCCCGTATAGGAATAGCCCGAAGGGGCCGTCATCGTGCCGATCCCGTGGTGCATGGCGTTGCGGAATGCACCCTCGTAGGTGATACCGTTGGCATAGGTCGCAATGCCTTGGCCTGTGATGTTGCCGTCGAGCCAGTCCCCTTCATAGGTGCCGCCATCGGCGAACGTGATCTTGCCCGTGCCATTGGGTTTGCCTGCGGCGAACTCGCCTTCATAGACCGAACCGTTGGGAAAGACGGCCTTGCCCTGACCGCGGATTTCGCCTTCGACCCAAGTGCCGACGTATTCATAGCCGTTGGGGAGGCGATAGGTGCCCGTGCCGTGCTGTTTGCCGTTCAGGAATTCGCCTTCATAGACGCCGCCGTCTTCGTATTGCTTGGTCTGGACGCTCTGCGCCGGCGCAGGTGATGCCAGAAGCACACTTGAAACCAGAGTAGCGGTAAGACTGCCCAAAACTGCCCGATTACGAGTCATATTCAGAAATTCCATACATTTGCTGCGCAAGACTAGTGCACCGGCCGACCCGAGACAACGCCCAAGGTATTCAATCGGCTTTTCCTCGCCCTTTAATCTGGTAAAGGTTTTGCGATCAAGTTTGTAGGACACCGATGACCGAGACCTTCCGAATTACTCTGGCCCAGCTCAACCCTGCCGTGGGCGATCTCGAGGGGAATGCCGCCAAAGCGCGTGCCGCATGGCAAGAGGCCAAGGAGGCCGGAGCCGATATGATCGCATTCCCCGAGATGTTTATCGCGGGCTATTCGACACAAGACTTGGTAATGAAGCCTGCCTTCCACCTTGCGGCAATGGCACGGATCGAGGCTTTGGCTGCGGAATGCGCGGATGGTCCGATCCTCGCCATCGGCGGGCCCTTTTTTGACAAGGGCCGGCTCTATAACGCCTATCACATCTGCAAGGGCGGCAATGTTGTCGCGCGGCAGCTCAAGCATTTCCTGCCCAATTACAACGTCTTCGACGAAGTGCGTCAGTTCAATCGCGGCGCGATCCAAGGTCCCTATGATGCAGGTCCGCTGCGCATAGGCTCGCCCATATGCGAGGATGCGTGGTTCCCAGATGTGGCCGAGGCCATGTGCGAAAGTGGTGCCGAGCTGCTCGTCGTGCCGAACGGATCGCCCTATTACCGCGGTAAATTCGATCGCCGTATGAACCACATGGTGGCCCGCGTTGTCGAAAACGACGTGCCTATGGTCTATGTCAATATGGTCGGCGGTCAGGACGATCAGGCCTTTGATGGCGGGTCCTTCGTGCTTAATCGTGGCGGAAGACTCGCAGTCCAGCTCCCCGTGTTTGAAGAGATGCTGGCCCATGTGGATTTCACCCGCACCGAAGAAGGTTGGGTTGCAGAAGAGGGCCCCAAAGCGACGTATCCCAGCGAATGGGAACAGGATTACCGCGCAATGGTCATGACGCTGCGCGATTACCTTGGAAAGACAGGTTTCAAAAAGGTGCTCTTGGGTCTTTCGGGCGGGATCGACTCTGCGCTCGTGGCGACGATTGCGGTGGATGCCTTGGGGAGCGATAATGTGCGCTGCATCATGCTCCCGTCGGAATATACGTCCCAAGGCTCGCTTGATGATGCTGAGGATATCGCCAAGCGTCTTGGGGTCCGCTATGACTATGTGCCGATCTCCGGCCCGCGTGCGGCCGTGACAGAGGCGCTCGGACCTTTGTTCGAGGGGATGAAGCCCGACCTGACCGAAGAGAATATCCAATCGCGTTTGCGCGGTCTTCTCTTGATGGCGGTGTCCAATAAGTTCGGTGAAATGCTCCTCACTACGGGTAACAAGTCCGAGGTCGCGGTCGGCTATGCCACGATTTATGGGGACATGAACGGCGGCTATAACCCGATCAAGGATCTCTATAAAACGCGCGTCTTTGAAACCTGCCGCTGGCGCAATGCCAATCATCGCGATTGGATGCATGGCCCCGAGGGCGAAGTGATCCCTGTCGCGATTATCGACAAGCCGCCTTCGGCAGAGCTTCGTCCCGATCAGAAGGACGAAGACAGCCTGCCGCCGTATCCCGTTCTAGATGCGATCCTTGATCTTTTGGTGGATCAGGACGCAAGCGTAGAAGACTGCGTCGCCAAAGGTTATGATTACGACACCGTCAAACGCGTCGAGCATCTTGTCTATATCAGTGAATACAAGCGGTTCCAGTCCGCCCCCGGAACGCGGCTGACCAAGCGGGCGTTCTGGCTCGATCGTCGCTATCCGATTGCGAACAGGTTCAGGGATGCTTCGGGGGTCTGAGCGCTGATCAACTGCGGTTGCGGGCCTGTGACATCGCTGCAATAGCGGTCGGGCAGATCGAAGGCGCGCCGCGCATCCTGCTTTGCCTCTAGGGGCGCTTTCGCTAATGCGCTTCAAGGGAAACGAGAACACCGTTTCCCGACCTTTCTTACATTTTGGACCACGGCCAATGTTGACCATCTACTCGGTGCCCGAGGCGTTTTCGCCTGCTGAATGTGACCGCATTCTCGAGACTTTCCGCTCTGCACCCGCGAGTGATGCGCGGCTGGTCGGTCAACGCGAAAACCATAATTTTCGCCGCGCCGATCTCGTTTGGCTTGACGATGTGGAAGGCACGGAATGGGTCACGGACCGCATTGTGGATCTTGTCCGCGTGGCAAACCGCGAAGTGTTCAATTTCGACATCTCGGACATTGCAGAGAGCCCGCAGGTCGCCCGCTATGGGGGCGAGCGTCAGGGGCACTTTGTCTGGCATTCCGACATCGGCGAGGGTCAAGTGGCTGCTAAGCGCAAGCTGACGATGGTGGTCCAGCTTTCGGAGCCCGAGGCCTATGTGGGTGGCTTGCTCGAACTTTGGCCCTCGGCAGAGGCGCGGGTGGCAGTCAAGGATCGCGGCTCCATCACCTTTTTCCCAAGCTATATGCTCCACCGCGTCACCCCCGTGACCAAGGGCGAACGCTTTTCGATGACCCAATGGGCGCATGGGCCTTTGTTCCGATGAAATGCACCTTTGCATTGGCGCACAGAGAGTTTGCGCCAATGTGCGAGGACAAGTCCCTGACGAGTGACTAACTCTTTGCAGGAAGACACGCAAAGGAGTCCACGACATGGCAAAGCCCAAAATCACCATCGCATTCTATTCCACCTATGGCACCAACCACGGTATCGCTGCGGCTGCAGCCAAGGCTGCTGAAGAAGCGGGCGCCGAAGTGCGTCTGCGCCGCATTCCCGAAACCGCCCCGAAAGAGGTCGTAGAGGGTCAGGACGCATGGAAAGCCCAAGCCGAGCGCGCCTCGGATATCGAAGTAATTAGCCCCGATGACCTCAAGTGGGCCGATGGTCTCTTCATCAGCTCGCCCACCCGTTACGGCGGCATGGCCTCGCAGACTCGCGCTTGGCTCGACACGCTCGGCGGCCTCTGGATGGAAGGGGCGTTGGTGAATAAAACCGTCACCGTGACCGCCTCGGCCCAGAACAAAAACGGCGGCACCGAAGGTGCGATCCAGCAGACCTATGTCTCGGCCATGCATTTCGGCATGATCCCCGTCGTGCCGGGCTATGCCGATGGCGTGAAGTTCGAAGACGGCGGCAACCCCTATGGTTTCTCGACCCAGCCGGGCGAGCTGTCGGACGTTGGCGCGAAGTCGGTCGCCTATCAGGCAAAGCGTCTGGTCGAAGTGACCGCCAAGCTTATCGCCTGATCTGATTGGGTGTCATAATCAAACGGAGCGGCCCCATTCGGGGCCGCAATCCTTTTGCGCTGCATCTTGGGATGCAGCAGTTTGGTCTTTGTGCCCCGCCAAATCTCACTTAGGTTCAACCCCTGAGAGGTGTGACATGGCAGAAAATAAGACGAGACCCACGGACACTTCGGTTGCGCAGTTCCTCGAGCAGACCGAGAACCCCAAGCGCCGCGCCGATGCCTTTGCTCTCGACGCCCTTTTTCGTCGGGTTACGGGGTTTGAGCCGAGGATGTGGGGTCCCTCGATGGTGGGATATGGGTCTTATCACTACACCTATGACAGCGGACGACAGGGCGATTTTCTTGCCACCGGCTTTGCGCCGCGCAAGGCGAACCTCTCGATTTATATCATGCCCGGATATCAGGACTATTCCGCTATCCTCGCGCGGTTGGGCAAGCATAAGACGGGCAAGTCCTGTCTCTATGTGAACAGCCTCGAGGACATTGACCTTTCTGTCCTCGAGACATTGATCCGCACCGGACTTGCCGATCTTGGGGCCAAATGGCCGGTGACGCCGACCTAGCCCATCAATTGATAGCTATGGGGCACAAAGTGATAGCCCTCGCCGCGCGTCTCGACATAGCCCAGACCGGGGAAGGGCATGTGATAGCCGATCAGCGGGATCCGATCTGCGGAGGCCATATCGAACAGGCGTCTGCGGGTCGCGGCCGCCGCGGCTTTGTCCATGTCGAAACGGACTTCCCAATCGGGGTGGGCGAGCGAATAGACATAGTGGTTGGCGGTATCGGCCATCAGCAGGAGCTGTTTGCCGCCCGACTCCACCATATAGACCATGTGACCGGGCGTATGGCCCGCAGCGAGCATCGCGGTGATGCCCGAACGAACGGAACCGCCATCGGACAAAAAGGTCATCTTGTCAGCAAGTGGGCGCACGTTTCCTTCGAAACCATCGTTCGCCGCGCCTGCCCAGTGGTCGTATTCGACCTGACCCGTCACATAGGACGCATTCGCAAACGTCGGGGTCCCGTCCTTCATCAAACCGCCGATGTGATCGCCGTGCATATGGGTCAGCACCACATGGGTGATGTCCGAAGGCGTATAACCAGCAGCGGCAAGAGCATTCGTGATGCCGCCTGCGTTGAGGCCCGTGTCGAAGAGAATCCGCTCTGCGCCCGTGTCCACAAGGGTTGGTGTGAAGAAGAATTGGGCCATATCTTCGGGCAAGAACGCCTCTTGGCTCACGCGGCTGAACTCCTCGTCCGACACGTTGAGACCGAAGATGCTGTGCGGGTCCTCTCGTGGGGTGGAGCCTGCGAGGAGCGTTGTCACTTTGAATTCGCCAAGGGCGAAACTGCGGTGGGTCGGGAGCGCTGGTGTCATATGGGCCTCTGCAAAAGCGCGTTGTGCAAAAAAGGACGTCGCCAAAAACGGCGAAGCCAGTCCAGTTGCAAGAAGGTGTCGTCTCGAAAGTTTCATTTCAATCCTCCAACTAAAGCGGAAAGCCCGCATGTCTATAGGTTTAGTGCTCGGCCCGGGATTCCACTTCACAATCGAGTTACTTCCTAAGGAAAACTGCTTCATATGGACAAAAGGCTCGTGATGTGAAAGAGGCTCCCTCAACAGGAGATGATCATGACAACGACCCGTTTCGCCCCTTCGCCGACCGGCTGGATGCACATCGGCAACCTTCGCGCTGCTTTGATGAATTTCGCCATTGCCCGACAAAACGGCGGGACGTTCATTCTTCGGATCGATGATACCGATCAAGAGCGCTCCAAGCCCGAATACGTTGAAGGGATCAAGGATGCTCTCACGTGGCTCGGGATCACTTGGGACCGGATCGAGTATCAGTCGGCGCGGCTCGCTCAATACGAGGCCGCCAAAGCCAAGCTCATCGAAATGGGCCGTCTTTATGAGTGCTTCGAAACTCCGGTCGAGCTTGACCTCAAGCGCAAGAAGCAACTCAACATGGGCAAACCGCCCGTTTATGACCGCGCGGCGCTTGATCTGAGCGAAGAGGAAAAGGACCGCCTGCGTGCAGAGCGTGGTTCGCATTGGCGGTTCAAACTGGATCGCGAGCGGATCGAATGGACCGACGGTATTCTCGGCCCGATCTCGATTGACGCCGCTTCGGTATCTGATCCCGTTTTGATCAAGGAAAGCGGACAGTTTCTTTACACGCTGGCTTCGGTGGTGGATGACGTTGAGTTCGGCATCACCAACGTCGTGCGTGGTTCGGATCACGTTACCAATACCGCGACCCAGATCCAGATGATCAAGGCTCTGGGCGGCACCGTGCCCGAATTTGCGCACCACTCGCTTTTGACGGGTCCGCAGGGCGAGGCACTGTCCAAGCGTCTCGGCACGCTGGCACTCAAGGATCTTCGCGCGCGCGGGATCGAGCCGATGGCGGTGATGAGCCTTATGGCGCGTCTCGGCTCGGCTGATCCTGTCGAATTGCGCGCCACCGTTCAGGAGGTGATCGACGGTTTCGACGTATCGAAATTCGGCGCGGCTCCAACCAAGTTCGATCCGGCCGATCTTGAGCCGCTGACGGCCCGCATCATCGGCAATAAACCGTTCGAAGAGGTGGCCGATCAGGTTGCGGCACTTGGCGTGCCCGCCGAAATCGCACCGCGTTTCTGGGAGGTTGTGCGCGCAAACATTACCTTCCTGTCCGAAATGCCCGAGTGGTGGGAGCTGTTCTCCAAGGGAGCGACGCCTGAGGTCGATGCCGAAGATCAGGAGTTCATCGCCACCGCTTTTGCAATGCTGGGCGAGCCGCCCTATACTGCTGCGACTTGGGGCGACTGGACCACTGCGGTCAAGGACGCCACGGGTCGCAAGGGCAAGGGGCTCATTATGCCGCTGCGCAAGGCCGTAACCGGCCGCGCCAAAGGACCCGAAATGGCGGATGTCATGGAGCTGATGCAGGTCAAGCCGAGCCTCTGATCCAACCATCGCAAGACAAGCAAAAGGAGGGTGCCGCACCCTCCTTTTTTGTTAGAGCTGCCGCAGATGATCGTCGACGATCGCGCGTTCTTCTTCGCTCAGCTTTTGGGCACGGGGATACAGTGGGTTCGCCCGATCATCGAAAATGGGCGCCCAGTTTTCCGTTGTTTCAAAGAGATGCTCTGCGCCCATCGGTCCGAACTGCTGTAGATAGCCCTGAACAACTACATCGAGATAGCTCAGCAAAATCGGGTGGTTCCTGTCATAGGTGCTGAAGTGCTCGTCCTTGACCACGTAAACCGCCGTGGGGCGGGGTTCCGCAACCAAATGTGTGACATCGTGGCGGGCATAGCCTTCTTCTCGCTCGTCAAGAGCGTTCCAGTCCGCGTTCGGCACGTCCGCCGTCACTCCGAGAAGTGTCGTTGCTTCGTGCGGCTCGATAGAGAGGAACGCCTGTTCGCGCAGGGGCGTGTGGCGCCAAACACGGCGCCACCCCTTGAGCGAGGATTTGCGGGCTTCGGGGTAGCTATGCGTCGAGAGATTTACGAGGCTTCCGTAACCGAAAAAGCGGGGATGGGTCATTCGCGGGCTCGCAGCACTTGAGCGGGTTTTGCACGCAGGGCTCTGAGGGCAAAACCGATGTTGGCAAGAAGGGTGGCACCGATGCCGCCCAAGATGATCCATAGCGCGTTCGACCAGATGACGGAATAGTCGCTTTCCATCACGAAATGGGTGACGGCCCATCCGCCTGTGGTGCCTGCGGCCAAAGCCACAAGTCCCGCAGCCGCCCCGACCAATGCGGCCCGAAGGGCAAAGCTCTTGAGAATGCGCGAGCGAGTTGCGCCTATGGTCTTGAGCACAGCGCTTTCATATGTGCGCGCCTGTTGACCCGCCGAGGCTGCACCGATGAGCACCAAGAACCCTGTGACAAGGGTGGCGAGAGCGCCATAGCGCACGCCCGAGGCGATCCCCTCGACCAGCACCATGGCTTGGTCGATGGCATCACGGATGCGGATTGCGGTTATATTGGGATAGGCGCTTGCCAGATCCCGAAGGATCTGCGCCTCGGCTTCCTCTTCCGCATAGACCGTAGAAATCCAGCTGTGCGGAGCGCCGGCCAGCGCGTTGGCGTTGAAGAGCATGACAAAGCCCATGCCGCCTGTCTGGAACTCTACCTTGCGGAAACTGGTGATGGTCGCCGTGATCTCGCGGCCGAGCACATTGACGGTGACAGTATCCCTGAGGTTCAGACCGATTTCCAACGCCTCTTCTTCGGAGAAGGATAGCTGCGGCTCGCCTGAATAGCCTTCGGGCCACCATTCGCCTCTTGTGACGATGGTTCCCTCGGGGAGGGCGTCTGCATAGGTGATGCCGCGATCGCCGCGCACGACCCAATGGCCGCCTGCGACCTCTTCTGCGGGGCGACCGTTGATCTGGGTCACCATGGCGCGCAGCATCGGCGCGCTTTCCACCTTGCTGACTTGCGGGTCGCCTTTGACGCGCTCCATAAAGCCGTCGATCTGATCGGGCTGGATGTCGACAAAGAAATAGGACGGTGCAACATCGGGAAGCTCGTCGTCAAATGCCTGTCGCAGGTTCCCGTCAATTTGTCCGACCGCCGCAAGCACAGAGAGGCCAAGCCCGAGCGACAAAACGATCGAGGTCGCCTCGCTTCCCTTGGCACTGATCGAGCCAAACGCAAGTCGCAGGGCAGGGCGCCCGCGCGAGAACTTCATCGCATATTTGGCAAGGCGGCGCAAAAAAATGACCGAGAGCATCAAGGCGATCAAAGCGCCTGCAATCCCTGCGGCGGTCCAGAGCGTGAGGCGCGCGGTGCCCGAAAAGAGCACGGCAGTTGCCAAGAGCACAGCGATGAGCGCACCCGTTGTCAACAGCGCAGGCACACGCGGCAAGGCGCGTCCGCTGTCCATCGCATCCCGAAAGAGCGTCGCAGCGCGGATGTCTTCTGTGCGAGCCAGTGGCCAAAGGGTGAAAATCGCTGCGGTCAGAATCCCATAGATCGTCGCTTCGATCAGAGGCGCAGGATAAAGTCCGAATTCGGCGGGGATCGGTAGGTTCGCCGAAATCAGCGGGGCAAGGAGCAGCGGAAGCGCGGCGCCGAGGATCAAACCGATCACGATGCCGAGGATGGTCAATGCGCCAATTTGGAGGGCATAAGTGAGGAACACCGTTCGCCGCGTCGCGCCGAGTGTCTTGAGCGTTGCGATCACACCTGTTTTGCCTTGGAGATAGGCGCGCACCGCAGCCGACACACCGACGCCGCCCACGGCAAGGCCGGAGAGACCGACAAGGATCAGAAACGATCCGATCCGGTCGACAAAACGGGCCGTGCTGCCCGCGCCGCGCCGCGCATCGCGCCAACGCACCCCTTCGCCTTCGAACTGGGTGTCGACCTGTGCTTCAAGGGCGTCGAGGTCTGCGCCGACAGGAAGATCAAGGCGATATTCGGTATCGAAAAGAGTGCCTTCCGAAATAAGCCCAGAGTTTTCCAGAGCGGTCGTCCGCACGATCGTGCGCGGTCCGAGCCCGAAACCCGCCGACGAATTGTCGGGGTAGCGCTCCAGTATCGCCGATAGAACGAACTCTTGAGTGCCGAGTTTGAAGGTCTCTCCGACACTCAGACCCAGACGATCCACCAACACGCGCTCCATGACCCCGCCAGGGCGGGTGCCGTCTCCATCAAGCGCATCGGCCAGAGGCATGTCGGGTGCGAGCGTGACGCTGCCGATCAGCGGATAAAGGTCATCAACGGCTTGGACTTGCGTCAGGCCACGTTCGGCCGTTTGGCCTTCGCCAACAACGGCCATGGAACGGAAGTCGACGACTTCCGAGACGCGTTCGGAAATGCTCTCGAGAAAGGCGCGCTCGTCCTCGCGGGCAAAGCGATAGGTGAATTGCGCCTCGGCATCGCCGCCGAGAAGCGCGGCCCCCTCGCGGGCAAGACCTGCACCGATGGAGGAACGGACGGTGCCGACGGCTGCGATGGCGGCCACACCAAGCGATAGGCAGGCCAGAAAGATGTAAAAGCCCCTAAGACCCCCGCGGAGTTCGCGGCGCGCAAAGCGGGCGGCAATGGCGAGGCTCATGCTGCGACCTCGGCGCTGGTTTCAATCCGGCCGTCGCGCAGACGGATTACGCGGTCACAGCGCTCGGCAAGCTCGGGGGCATGAGTGACCATGATCAGTGTCGCGCCGTGACGGTCGCGCAGATCGAACAGCATATCCATGATCGCGCGGCCGTTGGTTTCGTCGAGATTGCCTGTCGGTTCGTCAGCGAGAAGGATACGAGGGCGCGGTGCGGAGGCGCGTGCCAAGGCAACGCGCTGTTGCTCGCCGCCCGACATCTGGCTTGGGTAATGGCCCGCACGGTGGCCAAGCCCGACAGCCTTGAGTTCCGCTTCGGCGCGCTCGAAAGCGTCTTCGATCCCCGCAAGTTCCAGCGGTGTCGCCACATTCTCGAGCGCCGTCATCGTCGGGATAAGGTGGAAAGATTGGAACACCACCCCCATATTGCCCCTACGGAAGAGAGCAAGCTGGTCCTCGTTCATCGTGGTGAGGTTTTGCCCCAGCGCTGTGATCTGACCGCCAGTGGCCTGTTCAAGGCCGCCCATGAGCATTAGGAGTGATGATTTCCCCGACCCGCTCGGGCCGATAAGACCAAGGGTTTCGCCTTCTAACACGTTCAAGGAAATGTCATGAAGAATATCTACGCGTCCTGCGTTACCCATGAGGGACAAGGATGCATTTGAAAGCGAAAGGATCGGGTTTGTCATGAAGGCTGCCTCGAAAATTCTTAATACTTTTGCATATGGGGCAATTGCGCCGCTTCGCAACCTGATCATCGGTCTTCTTTTGGTTCCCGCCACGCTTCAGGCCGAAACGATCACGATTGCGGCACTGGGGGACAGTTTGACCGCAGGGTATGGACTTCCGCAATCGGACGGTTTCGTGCCACAGCTTCAGGCATGGCTCGATGCCAACGGCGTCGATGCGACTGTTTTGAACGCAGGCGTTTCGGGGGATACGACCGCAGGGGGGCTATCACGCGCCGATTGGACGCTGACGCCCGATGTGGATGCGATGATCGTGACGCTCGGCGGCAATGATTTTCTGCGGGGGATCGATCCCGATAACAGCAAAGCCAACCTTTCGGCCATTCTTGCAAAGGGACAGTCGGCAGGGGTCGAGATGTTGCTTGTCGGACTGACCGTCTCGTCGAATTATGGGCCCGAGTATCAAGCCGCATTCCAAGGGATGTATCCTGAGCTCTCGAAGGAATTCGACGTGCCGTTGTTCCCCGACTTTTTTGCGGGAATGACCGAGGGGCGGGATATGGCCGAAGCGCGTGCAACGCTTCTCCAAGCCGACGGGATTCACCCGAACAAAGAGGGTGTCGCTCTTATCGTCGAAGCGATTGGCCCTGCGGTTGCGGATTTGGCAGAGCGCGCCGCGAGCCGCTGAAAATGAAAAGGCCCGCTCGAAAGCGGGCCTTTTGCATAAGAGGTGCTCTGACTTAGATCAGAACGAGGTTGATCGCGGATTCGCGACCGTCGCGGCCGGACTGAACCTCGAATTCAACTTTCTGGTTGTCTTTCAGACCCTGAAGGCCCGAACGCTCAACTGCAGAAATGTGGACGAAAATGTCCTTAGCGCCGCCTTCGGGGGCGATAAAGCCGTAGCCTTTGGTGGTGTTGAACCACTTAACGGTACCGGTGGCCATGATAGTGTCTCCAAGTAGTGTCCCGCTCGCACCATGCAGCGGATCGGCTCGTCATCTCAGGATCGTTTGACTGGGCCGGAAACGGAAACAGTATCGATAAAGGTAGAGTCGCAGTGAATATCATAGCGCTGCGAGGCGTTTTTTTCAAGTGGCATCGCAGAGTGCTTGACAGATCGCGGATTGCGGCGCATTGGCGAAAAATACCCCGAGGGGAAAGCGAAAATTGAATCGCACCCCTCGGCCCTTCCTTCTTTCTGGTTCGCAAATGAGTATTCTCAGAACTTCGTCTGGTGACGTTTCCGTTGATCGACGGCTGGATTATGCCGAGTTGATGTGCGCCGAAAACGACTTTGGTGCCGCATGCGAGATTTTGGAGGACGCAATGAGCCGCGTGCCCGATTGGGTCGCAGGCTGGGTGCGTCTTGGCGAAATTGCAACCAAAGCGGGAAAGTCTGATCGAGCGAAAGAAGCATTCGAAAAGGCGCTCGCGCTGGATCCCGCCGACCATTTCGGCGCATCGCTCAGGCTTGATCTTTTGCGTCCTGTGTCATTGACCGACCGAAGCCCTGCCGCCCATGTGGCAAGTCTCTTCGATCAATATGCTGCCAAGTTCGAAACCTCTTTGGTGCAAAAGCTGGGGTATCGTGTGCCCGAGCTTCTCGCCTCGGTTCTTCCAGAGCAGCTTGGTAAGGTGCTTGATTTGGGATGCGGAACGGGCCTCATGGGGCAAGCGATCGAAGGACGCTTCTCCGAAATCATCGGGTATGATCTTTCCAAGGGGATGCTCGCCGAAGCGCGGCGCAAAGGTATTTACCAGCACCTCGAGCAAAAGGATCTTTTGGCGCTGGAGCTGACGGATGAGCGCTTCGATCTCATCGTTGCGGCGGATGTATTCATCTATATCGGGGCGCTCGAACGCGTTATTTCTTGGGTTGCGGATGCCTTGGCGCCCAATGGCATCTTTGCCTTTACCGTCGAAGAGGGGCACGAAAAGGGATATACGCTCCTTGAATCCCACCGATATGCGCATTCCGAGTCCTATCTGAGGGGGTTGCTCGAAGCGGCGGGTTTCGGATCGTTTGAAATCCGCGCCACAACACTTCGCAAAGATCGTGGTGCCGATGTGCGTGGCCTCGTCGTGATTGCCCAAGGGGTTCGGCGTGCCCATGATTCCGCGGGGGAAGATTTCGAATTCGCGTAACGGCTCTTGTGCCTTGCTCTTCTAAACATATATTGGAATTGAAATGTATTTTGAGAGGGCGCTATGAGCGGATTGAAAGTGACCTGTCTGGATTGCGGTCAAGTGAACCGCGTCCCCGAAGACAAGCTGGACGCAGGGCCGAAATGTGCGGTCTGTGGTTCCAAACTGATCTCGGAAAAGGCTGTCGAGATTACCTTTGATACCTTGATGAAGGCGTCGCGTTCGGACGATCTTCCTCTGGTCGTGGATTTCTGGGCCCCTTGGTGCGGTCCATGTCGCATGATGGCCCCCGAGTTTTCGAAAGCCGCAGGCGCGCTCAAAGGTAAGGCGAGGCTGGTCAAGGTGAACACCGAAGCCGAGCAAAAAGCAGGGGCGAAATTCGGGATCAGGGGTATTCCGACGATGGTCAAATTCAAAGGCGGACGTGAATTGAAACGTCAATCAGGCGCGGTGCCGGCCAATGCGATCATCACATGGAGCACGACATAAAAAGAGGGGCAGCGATGCCCCTTTTTCATTTCAGACGATACCTTCGCGACCAAAGCGCGTCGCAAGCGAGCGTCTGTGCTGTGAATTGCGACGCGACACGAAAAAGAGCGGCACAACAATTCCCAAAATCAAATAGAGCGTAAAAGCCGGCACAACGCCGACGCCGAGCACTACGGCTGCAACCGAAATGCAAAGTGCAAAAAAGCTCGAAAACAAAATAATAACGACGGCCATCCGACACACTCCCAAGGGTAAGGACCTTTGAACCTTAGCGATACTAAGTTGCCGGAGCGTTCACGCGATGAGGGGGTATCCACTTGGAGGCGCGGCCTATCCCTTTGAGGTAGGAAATATCGGCCCACTTCGACAAAGTGGGGCAGTTTTGCAACGGATTCAGGGGATTGGGAACGCTACGCCTGAAGCGAAATCGACGGCTAACGTCCATAACCGATTCTCTTTGAATCTGATTTTAAGGAAATTTCCGCAGGCTCGGGCAATTTTGGCGCGCCTTATATGGCGCTGCCAAGGGGGAGTATTTGCCCGATCCGACTCGGTGCCGGATCGGGCAAAACCAGATTAGCGCGTGAACTTCTTGTGCTTGAGGCGCTTGGGTTCAAGCGCATCGGGGCCAAGGCGACGCTTCTTGTCTTCTTCATAATCTTCGAAGTTGCCCTGGAACCATTCCACATGGGCATCGCCTTCAAAGGCGAGAATGTGCGTGCAGATACGGTCAAGGAAGAAGCGGTCGTGCGAGATGACGATGGCGCAGCCCGCAAAATCGGTCAGTGCGTCTTCGAGTGCACGGAGCGTTTCCACGTCGAGGTCGTTGGTCGGTTCGTCGAGGAGCAGAAGGTTGCCGCCCGATTTCAAAAGCTTGGCCATATGGACGCGGTTGCGTTCACCGCCCGACAGAAGGCCGACTTTCTTTTGCTGGTCGCCGCCCTTGAAGTTGAACGAACCGCAATAGGCGCGGGAGTTCACTTCCGCATCACCAAGCGAGATGAGTTCAGCGCCACCCGATATTTCCTCCCAAACTGTTTTGTTGGCGTCGAGGCTGTCGCGGCTCTGGTCCACATAGGACATCTGCACGGTGTCGCCGATCTCGATGGTGCCTGCATCCGGGGTTTCCTGACCGGTGATCATACGGAAGAGCGTCGATTTACCCGCGCCGTTCGGACCGATCACACCCACGATGCCGCCCGGGGGGATCGTGAAATCGAGGTTTTCAATCAGGAGCTTGTCGCCCATGGCCTTGGTGAGCCCCGAAACTTCGACGACCTTGCCGCCAAGACGCGGACCGTTGGGGATAACGATCTGGGCCTTGCCGACGCGCTCGCGCTCGGACTGATCGGCCAGTTCATTATAGGCGTTGATACGGGCCTTTTGCTTGGCCTGACGTGCCTTTGCCCCCTGACGGATCCATTCAAGTTCGCGCTCGAGGGTCTTTTGCTTGGCCTTGTCTTCGCGCGCTTCCTGCTCGAGACGCTTGGCTTTCTGATCAAGCCAGGAAGAGTAGTTGCCTTCGTAGGGAATACCGCGACCACGGTCGAGTTCCAGAATCCAACCCGTGATCGAGTCGAGGAAGTAACGGTCGTGAGTGACGCAAAGGATGGTGCCCTTGTAGTCAATGAGGTGCTGTTGCAGCCAAGCGATGGTTTCCGCATCAAGGTGGTTGGTCGGTTCGTCAAGGAGCAGCATGTCGGGCGCTTCTAGAAGCAGCTTGCAAAGTGCAACGCGGCGACGTTCACCGCCCGAAAGAACGGTCACATCGGCATCATCGGGCGGACAGCGGAGCGCTTCCATCGCGACGTCGATCTGGCTGTCGAGGTCCCAGAGGTTCTGGCTGTCGATCTCGTCCTGAAGACGGGCCATCTCGTCGGCGGTCTCGTCCGAATAGTTCATGGCCAGTTCGTTATAGCGATCAAGGATCGCCTTTTTGGCGGCAACGCCGAGCATGACGTTTTCACGCACGTTCAGGCTCTCTTCAAGGTGCGGCTCCTGCGGGAGATAGCCGACGCGTGCACCTTCTGCGGCCCAGGCTTCGCCCGAGAAATCCTTGTCCATGCCTGCCATGATCTTGAGCAGGGTGGATTTACCCGCGCCGTTCACACCGACGACACCGATCTTTACACCGGGGAGGAAGTTGAGACGGATGTTCTCGAAGACCTTCTTCCCGCCGGGGTAGGTCTTGGACACGCCGTCCATGAAATAGACGAACTGGTAGTTGGCCATGGTCGATCCTTTGTCTGAATTGGGCCCTAGATAGCGGTCGAGGGCTTCGGGGGCAATGCGTCTAGAATTTATCTTTCTTGAGAAATCAGACGAAAATGACCCGTTTCGGCAAACGACCGTCGGTATCGCGCGGGGAACTGTTTGACTCCCCACGCGTTGGGGTCGATGTTTGCGCTATCATCGGTGGTGAAGACCGAATGGAGGAGATTGATTATGACTTATGTTCCCGCGAGTGACCGCTATGAGCGGATGGTTTATCGTCGTTGTGGCAATTCGGGCTTAAAACTTCCTGCTATTTCGCTGGGGCTCTGGCATAACTTCGGGCATGATACGCCGCACGAAACCAAACGCGCCATTTGCCGGACGGCTTTTGACAACGGCATCACGCATTTCGATCTTGCCAACAACTACGGCCCGCCCCCCGGTTCGGCGGAACACGCCTTTGGTTCGATCCTAAAAGAGGATTTCGCGGGCTATCGTGACGAGCTGATTATCTCGTCGAAAGCGGGGTATCTGATGTGGGACGGCCCTTATGGTGAATGGGGGAGCCGCAAATATCTTATTGCGTCCTGTGACCAATCGCTCAAGCGGATGGGGCTCGATTATGTCGATATTTTCTATTCCCACCGCTTCGACCCCGACACCCCGCTGGAGGAGACGATGCAAGCGCTCGACTATATCGTGCGGTCAGGTCGCGCGCTTTATGCGGGTATTTCATCCTATAGCGCCGAACGCACGCGCGAGGCTGTTGCAATCCTCAAGGATCTCGGCACGCCCTGTCTGATCCATCAACCCTCCTACAATATGCTCAATCGTTGGGTCGAGCGGGACGGTCTCAAGGAAACGCTGCGCGAACTTGGTGTCGGTTCGATCGCCTTTACGCCTTTGGCTCAGGGGATGCTGACGAACAAATATCTCAACGGAACGCCCGAAGGGAGCCGCGCGACCCAAGGCAAGAGCCTCAACCCGAACATGCTCTCGGAGAATGCGATCAAGAACATCCGCAAGCTCAACGAGATCGCCGAAAGCCGCGGGCAGACCCTTGCACAGATGGCGATTGCTTGGGTGCTTCGCGAGGGCGGGATAACGACCGCGCTCATCGGTGCATCCAAACCTTCGCAAGTCGAGGATTGTGTCGGCGCGATCAAGAACCTCGAGTTCACCAAAGAAGAGCTGGCTCTCATCGACGAATATGCCGACGAGGAAAAGATCAATCTTTGGGCCAAGTCCGCAGAACTCGACAGTTAAGCGATTTTACCTTTACTTTGATCGGCATGGCGGGTTTCTGTGCCGATCAAAGTCAGGGCGGAGCTGATGATGCGTGGATTTCCACCTGCCGAGGCGGGAATGGTGATTGGGTTGCTGGGCGGATCTTTCGATCCTGCGCATGCGGGGCATGTGCATGTGACCAAGGCGGCTCTCAAGCGCTTCGGGCTCGATCGTATCTGGTGGCTGGTCAGTCCGGGCAACCCACTCAAGTCGCGTGGACCTGCTGCGATGCAGACCCGTCTGGATTTTGCCCGCAAGGTCATGCGCCATCCACGCGTCACGATAACGGATATCGAGGCGCGTCTTGGCACGCGCTACACCGCCGAAACCCTCGCAAAGCTCACCCGAATTTACCCGAACGTGACCTTTGTCTGGTTGATGGGCGCCGACAATCTCGCGCAGCTCGACCAATGGCAGGATTGGCGCTCGATCATGGAGCGCGTGCCTGTAGGCGTTCTCGCGAGGCCGGGAGAGCGCATCGCGGCGCGCCTGTCCAAGGCGGCGCGCATCTATGCCCATGCCCGCATTTCTCCCTATCACGCAAGACGGTTGGCGGATGCAAAGGCGCCGCGTTGGGCGTTCATCAATATTCCGATGACCGATATGTCATCGAGCGCCATTAGGGCGCGTGGAGACTGGAGCTAGGCCAATGACGGGGCAGGGGGCGAAAACGGGAGGCAGAATGACCGGATCGCTTTCGCGCCGATTTGTCCTTTCGGGTCTTGTGTCGGGGGCGGCATCGGTCGCAGTTGCGGCCCCGTTGTCTTCCCTACGTCCGCAACTCCGGCCTGACCCCTCGGCCGTGCGCGGTCCGCAAGCGCGACCATCGCTGGAAGACATGGTCCGCCAGGCAAACTTGGGCGGGCTGACGGGCATTGCACTTGCAGATGTTGCCTCGGGTGCGTTTGTCGAAGGGCATCTTGCCAACGTGCCGCTTCCTCCCGCAAGCGTAACCAAGGTTTTCAGCAGCTACTACGCGCTCGAGGTGCTTGGCCCCGATTTCACCTTTGAAACCCGACTTCTCGCTTCGGGCGAGGTCATCGACGGCGTATTACAAGGCGATCTTGCTCTGGTCGGGGGCGGGGACCCGACGCTCCAGACAGATGATCTTGCCGAGATGGCCAAGGCGCTTGCCGCCACGGGGATCAAAGAGGTCAATGGCACGTTCAAGGTTTGGGGCGGTGCTTTGCCGTCGGTTTACGAGATAGACACGGGTCAACTCGACTATCTTGGCTATAACCCTGCGATTTCGGGTCTGAACCTCAATTTCAATCGGGTGTATTTCGAATGGACCCCCGTTGGGGACGGCTACAAAGTCAGCATGGATGCTAGAAGCGAGCTGTATCGCCCCGAGGTTCAGATCGCCCGCATGCAGTTGGTAGAGCGTGATCTGCCGATCTATACCTATTCCAATGCCAACAATCGCGATGACTGGTCGGTTGCAAAGCGGGCGCTGGGCACATCGGGGAGCCGCTGGCTCCCTGTCCGTTATCCCGAACTTTATACAGGCGAAGCGTTTCGCGCCTTGGCCGCTGGTATGGGGGTTAAACTCGGTGCGCCGCAGAGCGTGGCCGCGCGCCCCGAGGGACGCGAACTTGTCGTCCATCGCTCCGAACCTTTGGTCAAAGTCGCGCAGGATTGCCTCAAGTTTTCAACGAACATCACCGCCGAGGTGATGGGGCTGACCGCGTCGACCAAAGTTTCGGGAGCAAGTCCCGACGGTCTTGCGGGTTCGGGGCAGGTGATGCGCGACTGGATCCGCGCGCGCATCGACATACGCCCGACCTTTGTCGATCACTCAGGTCTTGGCGACAGGACTCGGGTCAGCGCTGAAGATATGGTGAAGTTCCTTGCCTCAAACGGGGTCTATGACCGTATGGGTGCTCTTTTGAAACCCGTTCGTGTCAAGGATGCCAAGGGAAGCCCCGTCGAGAACCCCTCTGCGCGGGTGAATGCCAAGACGGGGACGCTCAACTTCGTATCCGCACTTGCGGGCTATATCGAAAGAGACGGGGGCAGGCCTCTGACCTTTGCGACCTTTGCCGCCGATCTTCCCTCTCGTACGGCGGCAAAGGGGTCGCCAGACGAGGTGCCGAGCGGCGCGTCATCTTGGAATGGCAGGGCGCGCCAGCTTCAGCATGATCTCTTGCGGCGTTGGTCGGTGCGTTAGAGTGTCATGTGACGGGCACGTGCGCCCCGCTCGATGGCTGCCGCATGAAGCCTGTCGATATCAAGCTCGAGCCTGATTTCCTCAAGCATCCGCGCCTCGGGACCCTCAATTCGGCCATCGGCTGCGGCGACATCACAAGACAGCGCATAGGCCGTTTCGAACAGCTTTTCAGGGAGAGCATCGCGGATGAGCCCGAAAAGCGCATCCAGCCCGTCCTCTTGCTCCAAAAGATCAAAGATCAGTTCCGACATGCGGGGGAGACGTTCTTCGTCGTATTCCGCGAAAATCGGCAAATGGTTTACGGCATTATTGATCTTGATGAGTTCCGAGGTGCGGATGTCCTGATCCGATACGGAAACGGCAATCATGAGCGCGACGAGCGCATCCTGAGCAGTCATTGGGGCGTCTTCGATCATGGTCGTCTCCTTTTCTATTCCCTTCATTTATTGACGTCTCAGCCCTCTCGCAATAGGGAGTGCGCTTGAGGCCGTCATGGGGGCGGTCAGCAACACAGCGAGAGAACACAATGTCCGAACTTCGTGACGCAGCGATGACGAGCAAGGCCTGGCCCTTTGAAGAAGCGCGCGCTGTTCTCAAACGTTATGAAAAAGCGCCCCCCGAAAAGGGATACGTCCTTTTTGAAACGGGCTATGGCCCCTCGGGTCTGCCGCATATCGGTACCTTCGGCGAAGTGCTTCGCACGACGATGATCCGCCGTGCGTTCGAAACCATTTCGGACATTCCGACCCGACTGATCTGTTTCTCGGATGACCTTGACGGTATGCGCAAAGTTCCCGGCAACGTTCCCAATCAGGAAATGCTTAAGGCAAACGAGCAAAAGCCGCTGACCTCGGTGCCCGATCCGTTCGAAGAATTCGAAAGCTTTGGCCATCACAACAACGCCATGCTCCGCCGCTTCCTCGATACCTTCGGGTTCGAGTATGAATTCTATTCGGCAACCGAATTCTACAAGTCAGGTCAGTTCGACGAAGTGCTCAAGCGTGCGGTCGATAAATACGAAGACATCATGAAGGTGATGCTGAAATCGCTCCGCGACGAGCGCGCATCGACCTATTCAATCTTCCTTCCGATCCATCCCGAAACGGGCCGTGTTCTCTATGTGCCGATGAAGTCCGTCAACAAAGACGATTATACCATCACCTTTGATGATGAAGACGGCAAGGAATGGACGCTCCCCGTCACGGGCGGCAACGTCAAACTCCAGTGGAAGCCCGACTTTGGCGCGCGCTGGGCGGCTCTTGGCGTGGACTTCGAGATGTATGGCAAGGACCACTCGACCAATACACCGATCTATGACCGCATTTGCGAAATCCTCGGGATGAAAGCGCCCGAGCATTTCACCTATGAGCTTTTCCTTGATGCGAATGGCGAGAAAATCTCCAAGTCCAAGGGCAACGGTATCTCGATCGACGAATGGCTGACCTATGCCTCGACCGAGTCCCTGTCGTATTTCATGTTCCTCAAGCCCAAGACCGCAAAGCGTCTGCACTTTGATATTATCCCCAAAATGGTGGACGAATATCACCAGCAGCTTCGGGCCTATCCGACACAGGATATCGCAGGACAGCTTGCGAACCCCGTCTACCACATCCACAACGGCAAGGTGCCCGAGTCCAAGATGGTGGTTCCGTTCTCGATGCTTCTCAACCTCGCGTCGGTTTCTGCGGCCGAGGACAAGGACCAGCTTTGGGGCTTTATCCAACGTTATGCCCCCGAGGCGACGCCCGAGGGCAACCCCGACATGGATCAGGCCGCAGGCTTTGCCGTGCGCTACTACAACGACTTCGTCAAACCGACGAAGAAGTTCCGTCTACCCACGGATCAAGAGCGTGGTGCGCTAGAGAACCTTGTCGCGGCTCTGCGTGATGAAAAGGTCGCTCTCGAAGCCATCGCCAAAAAGAACGCCGATGCCGGCAATGCGGACGAGGCTTTGCCGACCGTCAACTGGCAGGACGAAGAGTTCCTTCAGTCCATCGTTTTCGCTATCGGCAAAAACCACGGGTTCGAGCCGCTTCGCGCTTGGTTCTCTTGCCTTTACGAGGTGCTGCTTGGGGCTGAACAGGGTCCGCGTTTCGGCGGGTTCATCGCGCTCTACGGCATTGAGGAAAGCATCCAGCTAATCGAAGACGGTCTCGCAGGTAAGCTGGTCGGTTAAACCACTTGAAGTTGAAACATGGCAGGGCTAGGGTCCTGCCATGTGTGTGACTTACGAGCCTCTTGATACGCTCAAATCCATCGGTTCGGATATCTGGATCGTCGATGGCCCTGCGATCAGTTTCTATAAACTCCCCTTTTCGACCCGAATGACGATTGTGCGGCTCGAGAACGGTGCGGTTTGGGTGCATTCCCCCATCCGTCTCACCGAAGAGCTTGCCCGAACGATAGAAGCACTTGGTCCCGTTGTTGCGCTGATCGCGCCGAACTGGATCCACTATGCCTATGTGAACGAATGGAAAGAGCGGTTCCCCGATGCGTTGATCTATGCCGCTCCGGGGGTTGAAGCGCGGGCCAAGAAGCACGGTCTCGATATCAAGGTCGATGTGCATTTGGGGCAGGGTGCCGAAACAGCTTGGCGCGGCGAAATTGCGCAAATGATCGTCGAAGGAAGCAAGGTCCACCGCGAAGCGGTCTTTTTCCATGAAGCCTCCAAGACGCTCATCCTCACCGATCTCATCGAGAATTTCGAACCCCACAAATTGCCGTTTTTCATGCGCTTGGTTGTTCGTTTTGTCGGCCTTGCAGCGCCGAACGGCAAGATGCCCCCAGACATGCGGGCGACGTTCCGCGGCAACGAGAGTCTCCTGCGGAACGCGGTTTTGCGGATGATCAACTGGCGCCCCCATCGGATCGTGGTCGCGCATGGCAAGATCATTGATCTTGACGCTGTTGCGCACCTCCGCCGCGCCTTTGCCTCGGTTCTGGATTGACAGGAGCCTGATGCGATCTACCTGAACGGCAGGGAGGATCGGTTATGCGCGCTTTTATAACTGCTTTTTTCGTGATGTTTTCTTCTGTGTTTGCTGCGCAGGCACAAGAGGAACCGAGCTTGGTGATCCAACAGCAGCTTGATGCTTTTACGTCGCGCGATGTGGAGCAAGCGTTCTCTTTCGCGAGTCCAATGATCCAAGGTATGTTCCAGTCACCGAGCAATTTCGGGCAGATGGTCGAATTCGGTTATCCGATGGTCTGGAACAACAGCGAGACGCGGTTTCTCGACAAGCGCGAGTTCCAGAACGGCGATGTCGTTATGCAAAAGGTCATGATCCGTGATCAGGCGGGCGCGCTCCATATCCTTGAATATCAGATGGTTCGCTTGCCTCAGGGATGGAAGATCAACGGCGTCGAGCTGCTCAAACCGCCAAAGGTCGGGGCGTGATCCTCGAACCCCGGTAGCATCGGCGCATCGATCGGTGTCTCGATCGGCTTGCGCCGCGTGATCTCGCCCACGCCCGCGCCGAATTTCAAAACACCGTCGCGATGGCGCAGAGTGATTTCGGGTGCATGGATCACCCAATCAAACGAATGGTATCGCTGGGCAAGACTCGGTGCCATGGCTTCGAGAACGGGGTGTTTGGGCGCAACTTGCGCAACCAGCGCACCAGCGCAGCTCTCGAACCGAAGCTGTTTGCGCAGGATCATCTTTTGCCGCTCGACCGCCTGTTCCATATCAATCAGCGCAGCCACGGTCGGATCGGAGGTATCCGAGGCCAATTTAGGTGCCAGCCGCAGGCGCCAAAGAAGATCGTAAAGCAAAGCGAACCTTTGGGGCGAGCAATGCCAGATCGCGCGGCTGCTTAATTCCAGAAACCTCTCGCTGACGCGAAGCCGGAACATTGCAGGGGCAGGGGGCAAATCGACATCGACAACCGGTGCATCGTCCAGCCTCCAAGCAACGTCTTCGGGTGGGATACGGTCATAGATCAGTCGTTTGGCGTGTCGACGCCAAAGGGTCAAAGTTCCGATGCTAGGCAAAAGAATTTCGGGCATATGTTCACTTTATGTTCTCGTTTTGCGCGATGCAAGAGAGCACTCGACACCGCCCCCGTAAAACGGTCATCTTGCCCACGCAAACGAGGAGAACGAGATGAAGGTCATTGTCATCGGCGCGGGCGTTATTGGGGTCACTTCGGCACTTGCCCTGCGCCGCGAGGGTCACGACGTCACGATCCTCGACCGCGAAGGCGTGGCGGCAGGGGCATCCCAAGGCAATGCGGGTGCATTCGCCTTTCCGGGCGTGATTCCCGTTGCGACGCCGGGGATCGTGCTCAAGGCCCCTAAATGGCTCCTTGATCCACTCGGCCCCCTTTCAATCCCGCCGCGCTATGCGCTCAAACTAGCGCCTTGGCTGGTGCGGTTCTGGCGGGCCAGCTGGCGTGATCGGTTCGAGCCCACTGTTGCCGCACATGGGTCCCTGATGGCGCACTCCAGCCGCGCACTCGAAGCGCTCGTCCAGCGCTACGGCCTTGAAAGTCATCTGCACCGCGAAGGCCAGATCGATGTGTATGACAGCGAAAGAACCTATCGCGAAAGCCTTCCCTTCTGGGATCTTGCGGCGAGTCACGGTGTCGAACACGAACGGCTCGAAGGACGGAATGCATTGCTTGATCGGCAAGCAGGCCTTGCCGCCCACTTTGAATATGGGGTTTTCACCCCGTCCTGGCTCAACGTCTATGACCCCAAAATATGGGTCCAGACCCTTGCCGATCTCTTTGTGCAACAGGGCGGCAAGATCGAGATTGCCTCTGTTGAGGCTCTTCGCACCGATCAGGACGAGGCGGTGGTTCAAGCAAACGGCACCGAGCATAGGTGCGATCGTGTCGTTCTAGCGGCAGGCGCTTTTTCACATCGTCTGGCCAAAACTTTGGGCGATCACATCCCGCTCGAAACCGAGCGCGGATACAACACCACACTCCCCCAAGGCGCCTTTGATCTGACGACCTTTCTGACCTTTGCCGATCACGGATTCGTCGTTGGACGGTCGGGGCCGGGTATTCGCGTAGGTGGAGCCGTCGAGCTCGGAGGTCTCGAGCTGCCCGCCAATATGAAACGCGCCGACGCCTTGCTACAAAAAGCCAAAAAGTTCCTTCCCGATCTCGACACTTCGGGCGGGCGGCAATGGATGGGTTTTCGCCCCTCGACCCCTGACTGCAAGCCCGTCATTTCCATCTCGCCTTCGTCGCCTTCGGTGATTTATGCGTTTGGTCACGGGCACTTGGGCCTTACTCAATCGGTCGGCACATCAGAGCTAGTCGCCGATCTTGTCCTTGGTCGCACCCCTTCGATCGATCTTGCTCCGTTTGCTGCGGACCGGTTTTCCAAGATTTTCTGAGGCCCGCGATTTAGGGGCGAACATTCTCGCATCTTCCGAAATTTTCGCCTTGTTTTCCCCAAGCTCGACCGATAAACGCAACGGCGGAGACGTGGCCGAGTGGTCGAAGGCGCTCCCCTGCTAAGGGAGTAGACGGGTAACCGTCTCGAGGGTTCGAATCCCTTCGTCTCCGCCACAAACCATTCGCGAACCCGAGACGAGGCCCCTAGCGGGTCCTTTTTTCTTTTTGTTTCAAAGGGGTTTAGCGAGGCCATCCGACCTTCGGAGACTGGCGTTTCGG
Source organism: Marivivens sp. (assembly GCA_023255435.1). Classification (GTDB taxonomy): domain Bacteria; phylum Pseudomonadota; class Alphaproteobacteria; order Rhodobacterales; family Rhodobacteraceae; genus Marivivens. The sequence goes on along the minus strand of JALRIK010000018.1, from coordinate 2,506 downwards.
CCAGAATTGGTCTCTGAACGCCCTGCGTCTCTTTCCATCCGCCCTTCACCAAAATCGAGACGGATTCAAAAGATGACTTTTTTACAGCTACTTAGCCGAAACGGATTGCGCCGGGGTTGAGGCGCGCTCGACCGCTGTCGGTGCGGACGGAGACACCCGAAGGCGGCGTGGTTGTGCGGGTCGGAGCGCATGTCAGGGATAGTTTGTTCACACCAGCTTTCTAACCCACGGCCGGGACATTTTATTTGGGCGCATACAGATCGGCATCATGGCATCGCGTCAGTTTGCGGTCAAAGGTGACTTTTCCAAAACCCGCTGATAATTTCTCTGAAATGAGGAAATTTCTTCTAGGAACTTTTCTAACTTCGCAGTTCCAGCGTAGCGACTTTTTGCGTCGCTAATGAGCTCGGACGTTATGTTGCCGAGACTAGCATACTCTTCCCACCAGATATAGTCGCACAAAAAATCTCTTTCGGCCTCATATTCATCGAAATACTCATGAGCTACTTGTTGGGCAAACGCCATGGGGTCGACTGGGTCCGCCCTATGATTGCCTCTTCTAACGCCGCGCACCAACTCGCCCCAAAGGCGTCCAGTCAGGCTGTGGCCAGTAAATACATCGTCCAAGCTGTCCACTTCCAGCAATATTTCTTGATAGGCTTCGCTAAGCCGTATGCCTAGGTAATACTTACCCGCAATGCTTCTGTCGCCAGTACAATCAGACAACAAAAATTCAGTAAAGTTTACCTGATAAACATAATCATAGAAAATTTCATATTGAATTTGGTCCGCAAAAATTTGACCTTCCCGCACCTCATCAGAAAAAGTGGCGCTTGGAGATAAGAGAAAGATTGCACATACTGCCTGCGGCAGAAATTTATTCAAATTCATTCAGTATCTCCTCAAACATAGCCGCACGATCTTTGGATGCGTCGTCGCGATTTGGTATGAAGAGATGCCGATATGACCAGGTTGAAACTTCTGCAGCCGTATAGACGCCGCCGACTACTGTGAGCGTGCCAACAATCCTCTTCCCGACCAAAATAAATGTCTTCTCACCAATTTCTCTTATAGTGTACTGCCCGGATCTCTTGATCAGGTTGGAAAATGGTATGGAAACTGTACTCAGGCGCAAAAAATGCGTCGCATATTTACGGTCAAATAGTTCACTGCGAGACAATATCCCGTATTTTTGCATTACGATCAATGCATCCCTGCGAACGGCATCCGCCACTTCCCCATCGAGTTGCTCTGAGAATAGAATGGGGGACATCATTCCTTTCGTTCTGTTCGTTCTCCAATAAGTTGGTTTTAAATTAAGGGGGTCGTTTGCGAACCTCTTAAGGTCTCCGCCGCATATGCCGCTTTCCCACGCTTGCTTAAGGGAAACAAGGTGATCGAGCTCCATTTCTTCGCAACGTATTCTCGATCCGGGAGCATACGAATCTTCTACATACTCGCCGGCGGCACATATGCTTGACCGGGCGACATAGTAAGGTCGTACAAAGGGTTCATCGCAACCCAAGGCCAGCGTAGCAGTCGGCGTCATAAGTGAAAGCAATAACGGCAATAGCAGCTGCGCTATATAGCAGGCCATGTATTTGAAGGTTTGCTTGCTTTTCGTCATGGTTGGCATGGGAGGCCTGCTATCGTTCCACGTTTTCTCTACTGTAGGCCATAGGGCAATACTTCGCCAAGAGGCCGTATAGGTGCGTGACCAAGGCGTCGCTCGACCCTCTTACCAGTACGCTAACCTGCAAGAATGCACGGTTCGTATAGGCTGACCACGTCCGTCTCTCACCTGCAGGCCAGCCGAATTTTGCGAAGCCCTTGGTGACAAATGGCCTCGGGGCACCTAGCCTGGCAGAATGTCGAACGGCTCCTGGACAGATGATGAGAACGATCTGATCGTCGCGGATTACTTCGCGATGCTGGCCGACGACATCTCCGCGCGCCGCTATAGCAAGGCCGAGCATCGCCGCGCGCTCCTGCCGCTGCTGAACGACCGGTCCGAAGGGTCCGTCGAGTTCAAGCACCAGAACATCAGCGCGGTGCTGAAGGGGCTCGGCGAGGACTGGATCCCAGGTTACAAGCCCGCGTTCAACTTCCAGATGGCGCTGGTCGATGCCGTGGCGCGATGGCTGGCGCTGAACCCGGCTTGGCTCGGACGCCAACCGGGTCTGCAACCCGCAGCGGGCCTGCGCGAGGCGGCGCAGATCTGGATCGGGCCGCCGCCGACGCTGTCGAACCAACCGCCGCCACAGGAGCTGGACCAGATGCTGCACATCGCCCGCAAGTTCGACGTGGCGGGCCGGGACGAGCGCAACCGGGCCCTCGGCCGCGCGGGCGAGGAGCGCGTCTTGGCGCATGAGCGGGCGGCGTTGCGGACGGCAGGACGAGACGATCTGGCGCGCAAGGTGCGCTGGGTGTCGGGGGAGGATGGAGACGGCGCGGGCTACGACATCGCGAGTTTCGCCCCGGATGGGCTCCCGCGGCTGATCGAGGT
>JALRIK010000189.1 GCA_023255435.1 Marivivens sp. | reverse complement strand
GCAGGTCATCATTTTTGCCGGAAACCATGGTGTTTGCGCACGCGGCGTTTCGGCTTTCCCGCCTGAAGTCACCGTTCAAATGGTGGCAAACTTCGAGCATGGCGGCGCAGCGATCAACCAATTGTCAAAAGCCTTTGGCGCCGAGATGTCGGTCGTTTCGCTCGATCTCGACCGTCCGACCGCCGATTTCACCGTTGCCCCTGCAATGACCGAAGAAGAGCTTGTGTCGGCTCTGGCTGCAGGCTGGGCTGCTGTGAACCCCGAGGCCGATCTTTTGGTGACGGGGGAGATGGGCATCGGTAACACGACCCCCGCCGCCGCAATCTCGGCCGCTCTTTTCGGCGGCGAAGCAGGCGAGTGGACAGGGCGCGGCACGGGCGTGGATGATGCGGGGCTTGATCGCAAGACCTCTGCGGTGCGCGACGGCCTTGCGTTGCATGCGGCTCTCCTTGCCGATCCGCTTCAAGTTCTGCGGGCCTTGGGCGGTCGCGAGCTTGCTGCTATGGCAGGTGCGATTGCCGCTGCGCGTGCGCACAGCATTCCCGTGATCCTTGACGGCTTTATCTGCTGCGCCTCTGCGGCTGTCCTTGCAAAGATTGCCGAAGGTGCACTTGACCACGCTGTTGCGGGCCACCAAAGCGCCGAAGGTGCACATGCCAAACTCCTCGCACGTCTCGGCAAAGAGCCGCTGCTTTCGCTCGGGCTGCGTCTCGGCGAAGGGTCGGGCGCTGCACTGGCCATCGGTGTGCTCAAAGGCGCGATTGCCTGCCATTCGGGCATGGCGACCTTTGCCGAAGCAGGCGTCAGCGAAGGCTGATCACTCTTCTGGGTTCAGGGCGCTGTCCTTTCGGCGGCGCCCACCCGAAAATGGGCGGTTCTCGAGCGCCTTTTTTGCTTCGTCCTTCGAGGTGAGCGAAAGCTCCAGATCGGAATTTAGCTCTTTCGCTTTGGCGATATACTCTTCGTTCTGGTCCTGACTGATGCCCGGCTTCCAGAGTTGGGCGAGCTCCTTCATCGCGGCGCGGTCATGCTGATAGAACTGGGTCTCTGCAACCGCAGCTTCGTATTCGCTCAGGCCGAGGTTCTCGAGCGCATAGCGGCCCGCACGCAGCGAGCTGTCGAAGACCTCGCGCACGATGTCGTTCGCACCCGCTGCATAAAGCTCGTAGACATGGCCGCGATCACGGGCACGGGCAACGATGTGGATGTCGGGGCGGACTTTGCGGACATAGGCCACAAGCTTGGTCGCCTTGTCTCGGCCATCCACCGCAATCACCATGACTTTGGCATTGTCGATACCTGCGGCCTTGAGAAGGTCGGGGCGTGCGGGATCGCCAAAAAAACCCTTGAAGCCGAATTTGCGCATGGTCTGCACGGTTTCAAGATTGGAATCGAGCACCACGGTCGAGAACCCCGCACTCTGGATCAAGCGATTCACGATCTGACCGAAGCGGCCGATCCCCGCGATGATCACTGTGCCCGTTTCGTCGATCTCATCGCTCGCGGTATCGGTTTCGGGCGACTTGAGATGTTTGATACGGAATTCATAGAGAATGAAAAGCAGCGGTGTGATGAGCATCGAGAGCGCAATGATCAGCAAGAGCCTTTGACCCAATGCCTCGGTCAGAACGCCTGTGGCTAGAGAAAACGAGATCAGGACAAAGCCGAAT
>JALRIK010000188.1 GCA_023255435.1 Marivivens sp. | reverse complement strand
GGCAAAGCCTTGAGATGCGGTGCATCAGACCGAAAGCTCAGGTGATAATGCCCGAAATAGGACACCGAGAACGCGCAGAGGAACCCGATCAGATTGCACCAGAAGATGCTGATCCCGAAAAGCGCGAAGACCGCATTCGCCACGAGGTAATGCGCAATCGTTGCCCCGACCCCGACGACCCCGAAGAGCATGACTTCGCGATTGAGTTTGGCCAAGGTCATCTTAAACGGCATCGGTATTCGCTTTGGAACAAACAGCGCGCAACGGTGGGCTGACCTTGTAAATGCTTGACATAATATGACCTTCTGCCCATAAGCGGGGACAACCCTAGGAAGTTATTTGCCTATAACTTACTTGCAGAGAAATCCACAAAAATAAGAATAGCTTACAGGAACGACCGTCTCGCCATGTCGAAGCAAAGTGAACAAAACTCCGACTATAGCGGGCTGGAAGAGCTTCTGAACGCCGAAGTCATGACGCGCTATAACCGCTTCATCGTGGACAAGGCCATGCGACACGCGCAGGGCGCAAAGTCCGTAGTGGACTTCGGGGCGGGGATCGGAACACTCTCTTTGATCTTTCGCGATCACTACGCTCTCGAACCGATCTGCGTCGAAATCGACGAACAGAACAAGGCCTATCTGGCCAAGCGCGGTTTTGAGGTGCTGGACGAGATGCCGAGCGGTCACAAGGCCGATCTCATTTTCTCGTCCAACGTTCTCGAGCACATCGAAGACGACGTGGCCATTCTAGAGATGATGAAAGAGCATCTCGCGGACAGGGGTAAAATCTATCTTTATCTTCCCGCCAAAATGCTGCTCTGGAGCAAGCTCGACGAAGAAGTCGGCCATTATCGCCGCTATGAATACGCAGAGCTCAAGGACAAATGCCAACGCGCGGGTCTTGAAATCGAGGCGCTCCATTTTGCGGACAGCGTCGGGTTCTTTGCCTCCCTTGCGATGAAGCTCATGGGCTACAACAAAGACGGCGGGATCGGCTCGGTCTCCTCGCTCAAGGTCTATGACAAATGGCTCTTGCCGATTTCCAAGGTGATGGACGCGATCGGCTTTAGATACCTTTTCGGCAAGAACATCGTTCTGGTGGCCCGCAAACCCTAGTCGATCGAGGATGGGACCGTTGACCTCACTCCGTCAATCTTGGCTGGTTGTCCTAGTCGCGATGCTGTTTGTGGCGTTTGTAACGCGCTGGGGTTCGATCACCCAAGAGGTCATGGACTGGGACGAGAGCACCTTTATCGTGCTGGCTGGGAGCTTTGCGCGCGGACATCTCCCTTATGTCGAAATGTGGGACATCAAGCCGCCGATGTTTTTCTTAATCGTCGGTGGGGTCATGCGGGTCTTTGGCGAAAGCGTGGCGACGGCCCGCGCTGTTGCTTTGGTCGCTGTGGGACTGACGGGTTTTTTCATCACTTTGGCCGCGACAAGATTGATGGACCGACGCAAATCCTGGATCGCGGGGCTTCTCTATATTTTCGCCGCCGCGGCCTTTCCTGTGCAGCCCGCAATGACCGAGACGATCGAAGTCGCATTCTTGATGGCGGCCGTCTTTGTATTGCTCGTGCATCGAGACAAGCTTTGGGGCCTCTTCCTTGTCGGCGTTCTGATTTCTCTTGCGACCTTGACGCGCACCAACCTTGCCGCGACCGTCATCGCGCTCGGGT
>JALRIK010000187.1 GCA_023255435.1 Marivivens sp. | reverse complement strand
GGGGGGCGTTCCTGTTCTATTTCGTGCGCGTGATGTTCAACGTCGGCTTTGGAAGCGCGGGGCTGAACGCGATCGCATCATCGATCGGGGCGCTGATTATTGTGCCGACCCACTGGCGGGGCGGCCGCAAGTAATCCTACATCGAGAAGGATGTGCCGCAGCCGCAAGACGAGCTCGCGTTGGGGTTGTCGATGGCAAACCGCGCGCCAATCAGTTCTTCGGTAAAGTCGATGGTCGCCCCAGCGAGAAACGGAAGCGAAACGCTGTCGATCACGACCTTTTCGCCGTGACCCTCAAGCACAAGATCGTCGTCCTTGGGTTCGTCGAGCGCGATCTCGTATTGGAAACCCGAGCATCCACCACCTTCGACCGCGATACGAAGCGCCTTGCCTTCGGAGGCCGCGCCGATTTCGGTCAGGCGGGTAAAAGCGCGTTCGGTAACTGTCGGAGGAATCGTAAGCATTTTCAGGCCTATCGGTTGCAGCGTGCTTTGATTATATAAGAGGTAACAGGCAAACAACAAGACTGAGGCACAGCATGACAGCCCGCTATGCAACGCGCGCAGAGGACGCCCGTGGACGGCTTTTCCCCGAAGAAGAGAGCTTTTTCCGCTCGCCGTTCCAGCGTGACCGCGACCGCATCATCCACGCCAGTGCCTTTCGCCGTCTCAAGCACAAGACCCAAGTCTTTGTAGAGCACGAAGGCGATTATTTCCGCACGCGCCTTACCCATTCGATCGAGGTCGCGCAGGTCGCGCGCACCATCGCGGGGGCGCTCGATCTTGACCAATCTTTGACCGAAGCGGTGGCACTTGCCCATGATCTCGGGCACCCGCCGTTCGGACATACGGGCGAGGATGCTCTCGAAGAGTTGATGAAGCCCTATGGCGGCTTTGACCACAACGCGCAGGCCATCCGCATCGTCACCCATCTCGAGCGGCACTATGCCGAGTGGGACGGCTTGAACCTCACGTGGGAGACGCTTGAAGGGATCGCCAAGCACAATGGCCCTGTGACGGGCGATATCCCTTGGGCTTTGGCCGAATACAACAAGCGCCATGATCTGGAACTTGAAACCCACGCCAGCGCCGAGGCGCAGGTCGCCGCTCTGTCGGACGATATCGCCTATAACAACCATGACTTGCACGACGGGCTTCGGGCCGAGCTCTTCAGCACGGATGAACTTGCCGAGATGCCGATCCTGCACGACTGTTTTGCCGAGGTGGATCGCAAATACCCCGATCTCAACTATTACCGCCGCCGCCACGAGGCGCTGCGCCGCTTTTTCGGCATTCTGGTCGAGGATGTGATCAAGGTTTCGCGCCGCAATCTCGCCGATCTCGATCCGCGTTCGGTGGCGGACGTGCGTCACGCAGGGCGGATGATGATTCAGTTCAATCCCGATCTTTGGGAGGATCTGAAAGTGATCCGTAAGTTCCTGTTTTATCGGATGTATCGTGCCCCTTCGGTGGTCGAGATGCGCAAGCATGTGACCAGCGCGGTGCGTGATCTCTTTCCGCTCTTTATGGCGAACCCCGAGAATCTTCCCAAGCAATGGCGCAAGGATGTTGCGGAAATTCGCAGCGAAGTGGAACTTGCACGGATCGTTTCGGATTATATCGCAGGGATGACGGATCGTTTCGCAATTCAGGAACATGCGCGTCTCACTGGGTCGGATATTATCGAAAGGACACGCGTTACCAATGGCGGTTGAAGCAGCAAGCGGCGCACTGCCGACAGTCATGGCCTTTGCCCTGGTGGGGGCGTTGGGCG
>JALRIK010000186.1 GCA_023255435.1 Marivivens sp. | reverse complement strand
ACCAATGGTGTGATCTATGCCGAAGGCTCGGCCTCCAAGCGGTTTGGCGATCTTGACGTGAACCTTAACCCGCGCTTTGCGGCCTTTGCAAAAGAGCTGCGCGCAGGGCTTGGCCTCGGATTGTCCTATGACTTCAGCGACAGCCTGACCGCGATTGCCGAAATTACGCCGCTGCGGAACGACGACCCTGTCTGGGCGGTCGGGCTGCGCAAGAACTTTGACGATCTTCCCTTTACGGTTGATCTCTTTTCCACCAATGCGGCGGGTCTGAACGGGATTGGCTCCTTGCTCAGCAATGACAAGCCCCAGATTGGTGTATCAATCCATTGGGAAACCGATTTCGACTGGCTCTGATAGGGCTTTCTTGTTCATGCGCGATACGATAAATCCTGCGCAACATGTCTCGACGAGGAAATTGTAGTGCGACAGAGATTTGAAACGCTTCTATTGGAACGCGCACCATGGTTCTTTGACAAGAAGCCGCACATCTGGGTTTTGCGTGAATTTCTGTCGAAACTCCTGCGGTTCGAGCCGACACTCGAAGTCGGGGAATACTACAAGGATTTGCCGATCGACCAGTTGATGGGCGATCTCAAAGACAAACTCGCCAAGAAAGTCACGATCAAGGGACTTGAGAACCTTCCCAAGGAGGGACCCGTTCTCGTTGTGGCCAACCATCCCACGGGGATCGGTGACGGGATCATCATGGACTATGTGATCTCGCAGGTGCGCACGGATCTTCGTGTGTTCACGAACCGCGACATTCTCAAGGTTCTGCCCCAGTTCGAGGAGTTCATCGTTCCTGTTGAATGGCGGGCGGACAAGCGGTCGGTCGCAACGGTGCGCCAGACCATGGCGGCCTATCGCAAGACCTATGAAGAGGGGCAGATCTGTGTGATTTTCCCGTCGGGCCGGATTGCCAAGCGGCGCGGGATCACGCTTCACGAGCGGGCGTGGATGGCGGGTGCGTTCTCCTTTGCCAAGAAATTCGACGTCCCGATCCTTCCGATCAACATGCAGGCGCGCAATTCGTGGCTCTTCTACCTTTTCGACAAGGTGCACACCAACCTGCGTGATATCACCCTGTTCTACGAGATGTTCAACAAGGGCAAACAGCAGTTCAACATCACCATCGGCGAGTTGGTCCAGCCTTCTGATCTTCCTGATGATATCGAGGCCTGCAGCGCGATCATGCAGGAAAAGGTTCTAAACCTTCCCTCAAAGGACACCCGACTTCCTGGGATCATGCAGGTGAGCAATCTGCCCCTTACGGCAGTTGTGCGAGACGAAGCCGAGCTTCGCCGTCTTAACGCCTGATGAGGAGAGGGAGCGTCTCGTCCAGTCGCTCCCATCCACCTTTTCTCCAGCCCAAACCTTCAAGCCGTGCGGTGTTCATCGCGCTGACGGGGGTTGTTTGTCGGGCGGGCAGAGGTGTGGTGCAACCTGTGAGGGCCGCCACACGTCCAAGGAGATCATGTGTATCAATTGTGATGTCCGACACGTTATAGACCCCGCTTGGAGCAAGCGCGAGCGCGTCGATCGTTCGGGCAAGGTCGGCGCCGTGCACTTCTGTGGCGGCGCGGGGCGGCGGCGTGAGGCCGCTTGCGAAATCCTCAAACAGGCCCGCCCATTTGTTGTCGGCCCCTAGCGCGCCGTAAACGCCCGTTGCCCTAAGGCACTGACCGATGAAGCGAGTGTCAGACAGCGCCAAAAGCGCCTCTTCCGCTTGGAGTTTGACCCGCCCATAGAGCGTGTCTGGGCGGGGGGCGAGGTCTTCGGTCAATTCGGTGCCCGCAGGGTAGTCGCCATAAACCGCC
>JALRIK010000185.1 GCA_023255435.1 Marivivens sp. | reverse complement strand
ACCCCTCTGTCGAGATTGTCTGCGAAACATAGGGGCGTAGGATAAGAGATATAAAAGAGAGGGTTCTGATGGCCATTACGAAGGTGTCTGACGTCAGCGCCCACCGGACAGATTTAGGGGTTTGAGCAACGGAGGATTTCTGGTTCATCGAAGCCATTATGGATCGAAGATGAACAAGATATCTGGAACATCGAAGGACGCCGCTGACAAACTGGTCAGGGGTATCAAGCGGAAGACCCGCAAACACTACTCTGCCGAGGAGAAGATCAGGATTGTCCTGGCGGGCTTGCGCGGCGAGGAGAGCATTTCAGCGCTGTGCCGGCGGGAGGGGATCGCCGAGAGCCTGTATTATTCCTGGTCGAAGGAATTCCTCGAAGCTGGAAAGAACCGGCTGGCAGGCGACACGGCCCGCCAGGCAACGGCGCCCGAAGTCAAGGAGCTACGATGGGAATCGGCCGCCCTGAAAGAGGTGGTTGCTGAGCTGACGCTGGAGAACCGTCTACTCAAAAAAAGCATGATCGGGGATGGGGAGGACGACGCATGAGATACCCCGCCTCCGAGAAACTCGCGATTATCCGCACGGTCGAGGCCTCACATCTGCCGACCCGGCAGACCCTGAAGATGCTCGGCATCCCAAGCAGCACGTCTTACGACTGGTATGCCCGCTGGAGTGATGGTGGCATTGATGCCCTGGCGGATCGCTCTCCCCGGCCCGGGTCGGTCTGGAACCGTATCCCGGACAAGGTCCGCGACGATGTTGTCGATTTTGCGTTGGAACACGAAGACCTGACGCCACGGGAACTGGCGGTGAAATATACCGATGAGAAACGCTACTTCGTGTCGGAATCTTCAGTCTATCGCATCCTCAGCGCCGAGGATCTGATCACGGCCCCGGCCCATGTGGTGATCCGCGCCGCCGATGAGTTCCGCGACAAGACCAGCCGACCGAACGAACTCTGGCAGACAGACTTCACATACCTGAAGGTGATCGGCTGGGGCTGGTTCTATCTGTCCACCGTGCTGGACGACTTCTCGCGTTACATCGTGGGCTGGAAGCTCTGCACCAACATGGGGGCAGACGATGTCAGCGCCACGCTCGACATTGCCCTGGCCGCATCAGGATGTGACAGCGTCACAGTGCTGCAAAAGCCGCGGCTGCTCAGCGATAACGGTCCCTGTTACATCGCAGGCGATCTCGCCAAATACCTCGAGAAGAACGGTATGGATCATGTGCGCGGGGCTCCCAACCACCCCCAGACGCAAGGCAAGATCGAGCGCTGGCACCAGACCCTCAAGAACCGCATCCTGCTCGAAAACTATTATCTGGAGGGTGAACTTGAGGCGGCCATCAACGCCTTCGTCGAGCATTACAACCATCGCCGACATCACGAAAGCCTCGGCAATCTGACACCCGCCGAGGTCTACTTTGGCCGCGGCCCGGCAATCTTGGCAGAAAGGGAGAAGATCAAAGTACAGACCATCCAAAACCGCCGCTTGAACCATCAGCGTCAAGCTGCATAACCTTAACCCGATGAGCCCCAGACTTCCGCTCCATAATTAGGCCGCCTGTTCCAAATCATTCGACGACGGACAAGGAGATCCTGGCCCATCAGGCGCAAGGAGGCAGCCATGGCCTATAAGGTCGGAACGACCATCGTGATCGATGACAGCGGAAACGTGGACTGGTCGCGCATCGCCAACAAGCCCGCGATCGGCACGGGCGACATTAGCGCTGTATCTGTCACCAACACGACGCCCACCTCCGGGCAGAGCCTCGGCGGGCTTCTTTATCAGAACTGTGGGGGCGGCGCTTGCACATCGAACT
>JALRIK010000184.1 GCA_023255435.1 Marivivens sp. | reverse complement strand
ATCGCTTTGAGCGGTGCGTCACGCTCGCCCTTGGGGGCAGGAAGGCGGTGCACGATGGCTTCGAGCGTTTCCTTGATGCCGATACCCGATTTTGCCGAGACCTGAAGCGCGTTGGAGGCGTCGATACCGATCACATCCTCGATCTGGGCGGCCACGCGTGCGCAGTCTGCGGCAGGAAGGTCGATCTTGTTCAGAACAGGCACGATCTCGTGGTCAGCCTCGATCGCCTGATAGACGTTGGCGAGAGTCTGCGCTTCGACGCCTTGGGTCGAGTCCACAACAAGGAGAGAGCCTTCGACCGCGCGCATGGAGCGCGACACTTCGTAGGCAAAGTCAACGTGTCCGGGAGTGTCGATCAGGTTGAGAACATAGGTCTCGCCATTATCCGCCTTGTAATCAATGCGGACGGTGTTCGCCTTGATCGTGATGCCGCGCTCGCGCTCGATGTCCATCGAGTCAAGAAGCTGGGCCTTCATATCGCGGTCGGCGACGGTTGCGGTGGACTGGATCAGACGGTCTGCCAGAGTGGATTTACCGTGGTCGATGTGCGCCACGATGGAAAAGTTCCGGATATGCGTAAGATCAGTCATTAACAGCAGCCCAAGAGCGAGAGTTTCAACGGCTGTCTATGTAGGGGAAACTGTTATTTTGCAAGTAGCAGAGCGCTCTTTCGCAGCGTTGTGAGGAAATGAGTGAGGGGATGCGCCTTGGCGCTTGTCTTTGCTCTCGCTAGAACAGCGGTCCGAGCAGAATCAAGGGGGGCCGAATGGCACAGGACACCGCACGTCGCATCGCACTCACGATTGCAGGGGAAATCGGCGCAAGGGGCGATCAGGTCGCAGCGGCGGTTGCTCTTTTGGACGAAGGCGCGACGGTGCCCTTTATCGCCCGCTATCGCAAAGAGGTGACGGGCGGGCTTGATGATACCCAGCTTCGCACGCTGGCCGACCGTCTCGGCTATCTGCGCGAACTCGAGGCACGGCGGGCTTCGATCCTCAAGGAAATCGGGGAGCAAGGAAAGCTCACCCCCGAACTTGAAAAATCCATCGTCGACGCGGAAACCAAGGCCACACTCGAAGATATCTACCTTCCCTACAAGCCCAAGCGCCGCACCCGCGCCACCATCGCACGCGAGGCAGGTCTCCAGCCTTTGGTCGATGCGATTTTGGCGGATCGGGGTGCCGACCCCGAGGTCTTGGCCGAGGGGTTCAAGTGCGAAGCCTTCGCCGAAGCCAAAGACGTGCTCAATGGTGCGCGCGACATCATTGCAGAGGGGCTTGGCGAGAATGCCGAGCTTTTGGGCAAGCTGCGCAGCTACATGCAGAGCGCCGCAGTCCTCACCTCGACCGTGATCAGTGGCCAAGAGGAAAAGGGCGCAAAGTTCTCGGATTATTTTGCGCATGTCGAGAAATGGGCCAATGTCCCCAGCCACCGCGCGCTTGCCATGCTTCGTGCGTCGAACGAAGGGGTGGTCAGCCTCGATATCGCGCCGCCCGCCGAAGTCGGTGCAGAAGAAGCCGAAGCTATGGTCCGCGCAGCGCTTGGTGTTCGCACGCAGGGCGCAGCCGATCTCTGGCTTGCCAAGGTCGCAGGTTGGACATGGCGCACCAAAATGTCGCTGACCATGATGCTCGACCTTATGACCGAGATGCGCAAACGCGCACAGGAAGAGGCGATTGCCGTCTTTGCACGAAACCTCAAGGATCTACTGCTTGCTGCGCCTGCGGGTGCGCGCGCCACCATCGGGCTTGATCCAGGCATCCGCACTGGGGTCAAAGTGGCGGTCGTTGATGCGACCGGCAAGGTGCTTGAGACCACCACGGTCTATCCGTTCCAACCCAAGATGGACCTTCGAGGTGCACAAGCAACG
>JALRIK010000183.1 GCA_023255435.1 Marivivens sp. | reverse complement strand
CTCACAGCAACCAAACTTGGCCCAGCACTCGCAGCGGGCTGCACGGTCGTTCTCAAAGCGTCGGAGCAGGCGCCGGCGCCGATGCTCGAATTTGCGAAACTGATCGAAGAGGCGGGCTTCCCCGCTGGTGTTGTTTCGGTCATCACGGGCGACGCCCAGAACTGCGCGGCCCCTTTGACGCGGCATCCGATGGTGGACCGCATCGCCTTTACAGGCGGGCCAGAAACCGCGCGTCATGTGATCCGCAATTCGGCCGAGAACTTTGCGGTGACGACGCTGGAGCTTGGCGGCAAGTCGCCCATTCTGGTCTTCGACGATGCCGACCTCGACGGGGCGGCCAATGGGCTTATTGCTGGAAACTTTGGCGCTTCGGGGCAGTCTTGCGTAGCGGGAACCCGTGGTCTCGTGCAGCGGTCAATCCTGCCCGCGCTCATCGAGAAGATCACAGAAAAGGCCAGAGGTATCGTGATCGGTGATCCACTGGACGCCACAACCCATGTCGGCCCCCTTTGCACCGAGGCGCAGGTGCGCAAGATCGAAGCGACCCTCGCCAAGGCGAAAGAGCAGGGGGCAACTGTGCATTTCGGCGGGGCAGCCGTGGAGCGTGCCGGCAATTTCGTGGCCCCGACGTTGGTCGAATGCAACGGACCCGAGACCGAAACACTCCATGTTGAGATGTTCGGCCCCGTCATGTCGCTCCTTGCCTTCGATACCGAGGAAGAGGCGATCGCGCTGGCCAACAACAGCGTCTATGGCCTTGGGTCCGGCATCTTTACCCAAAACCTTGCACGGGCGCATCGCGTCTCCAAACGCATCCGCTCGGGGATTTGCTGGATCAACACCTATCGCGCGATTTCCCCCATCGCACCCTTTGGCGGGTTCAACGCATCGGGGTATGGACGCGAGGCAGGGCTTGAAAGCGTTCTCGACTATACCCGCACCAAGACCACCTGGATCAATACATCCGATGAGCCGATGGCGAACCCCTTTGTGATGCGCTAGCGTGGTGGGAACTTGCAAGAAAGGCCTGAGATGAGCGTATTTGACGAAGACCTGTTTCTTAAAGGACTAGAGCAGCGCAAAGCTACCCTTGGCGCGGACTATGTCGAAAAGAACCTTGCCGCTGCAGACGATTTTACGCGCCCCTTCCAAGAGGCGATGACGGCGTGGTGCTGGGGTTTTGGCTGGGGCGACGATGTGATCGACGCAAAGACCCGCTCGATGATGAACCTCTCGATGATCGGCGCGCTTGGCAAGATGCACGAATGGGAGCTGCATTGCCGCGGGGCGATCAACAACGGTGTCACCAAGGAAGAAATCCGCGCGATCATCCATGTGATCGGGATTTATTGCGGCGTGCCCCAAGCGCTCGAATGCTTCAGGGCCGCAAGGAAAGTGCTCGAAGAGCTGGAAACCAAATGAAAAGGGCGCCTTGCGGCGCCCTTTGACTTATTAGAGGGGCTTGTCGTCCGGCCCGAAGAGGTGGAGGTGTCCCGCCATCGGACGGAGCGAAACCGTTCCGCCAAGTCCGCGCACCAGCTTGCCGCTTTGGCGCACGACCACAGGTTCTTCTGCGCCGATGTCCACAAAGAGGAAGTGGTCCGAGCCGAGATCTTCGGCGTGAACGACTTTACCCGCCCAAGTGGCGTCGCCCTCGTCCACGATCTCGATGTGCTCTGCACGAATACCGAGCGTGGTGCAGTTGGCGGCCTCTGCGAACTTGCCTGTAAGGAAGTTCATCTTGGGCGAGCCGATGAAGCCCGCGACAAAGACCGAGTTCGGCTTTTCATAGAGCTCTGCAGGAGTGCCGACCTGTTCCACCAGACCATCGCGCAGCACGCAGATACGGTCGGCAAGGGTCATCGCTTCGACCTGATCGTGCGTCACATAGATCATCGTGACGTTGCTCATGTCGTGGTGCAGCTTGGCGATCTCGAGACGGGTTGCAACGCGCAGCGCAGCATCTAGGTTCGAGAGCGGTTCGTCAAAGAGGAACACACGCGGGTCGCGGACAATCGCACGGCCGATGGCCACACGCTGACGCTGACCACCCGAAAGCTGGCGGG
>JALRIK010000182.1 GCA_023255435.1 Marivivens sp. | reverse complement strand
AACCCTCTCACCGCAAGCCGTTCAGAGACTTTGGCCTGAATGCGCGGATCGGGGCGGAAAATGTCGTGTTCTTCGCTCATCTTGGCGCTGCTTCCAGTTTTATGTGCCATTGTCAATTATATGCTTTTGTCATATATATGCCATTGTCACATATTGACGCAATAGACTCTCGCCAGCGAAAATCCCCGTAGGATCATCATATGTCTACCCAATCACAGTCCGCGCCGGCCCCTGCCGACGCCCCGAATCTTCGGCTCATCATCGGCTCGATCGGTGTTTTGCTGCTGCTCGCCGCATTAGACCAGACCATCGTGTCCACCGCACTTCCGACGATTGTTGCGGATCTGGGCGGGCTCGAGCACCTGTCGTGGGTGGTAACGGCCTATATCCTCGCTTCGACCGTCGTGGCGCCGCTCTACGGCAAACTCGGAGACCTCTACGGTCGCCGTAACACCGTGTTCGTTTCGGTGGGTTTGTTCCTGCTGGGCTCCGCACTCTGCGGTATCGCGAGCAACATGACCTTTCTCATCCTTGCGCGCGCGCTTCAGGGTCTTGGGGGCGGTGGTCTTTTCGTGCTTGCCCTCTCAGTCATCGGCGAGGTGATCCCGCCCAAAGATCGCGGCAAAACCCAAGGTATTTTCGCAGCCGTCTTTTCGGTCTCGTCGGTGATCGGCCCGCTCTTGGGCGGCTGGTTCGTCGAGGTTTTCAGCTGGCACTGGATTTTCTACATCAACATCCCCTTCGGAGCTTTGGCGGTTGCGGGTTTTGCCTATGCGTTCAAGCCGACAGGCCGCCGCGTCAAACACAAAATCGACTGGTGGGGCGCAGCGTTCCTCTCGACCACTCTGGCAGGGATGACGCTCTTCACCTCGCTCGGCGGCCAGACTTTTGCGTGGGATTCGGTTCAGATCATCGGCCTTGCCGCCGTGTCGCTTGTCTCGCTCGTCGCCTTTATCTGGGTCGAGGCCCGCGCCGAAGAGCCGATCCTGCCGCTCGGTCTTTTCAAAAAGAACGTCTTCTGGGTGACCAGCGTGATTGGCTTTATTGCTGGGGCCGTGATGTTCGGCTCGATCACCTTCTTGCCGATCTACCTCCAGATCGCCAAGGGCGTGACCCCGACAGTTTCGGGTCTCATGCTGGTTCCGATGACCTTCGGTATTTTGTTTTCATCCGCCATCGCAGGTCGTTCGATGGGCAAATCCGGTAAATACCGCTGGATTCCCATCGTGGGGATGAGCGCGCTCATCATCGGCATGGCACTTCTGAGCCAGATCACTGCCGACTCGAGCACTGCTTATTTCGCGCTTTGCATCGTCTTTGTCGGTCTCGGGATGGGCTGTATTTTTCCCGTTGTTACCACCGCCGTGCAAAACGCCGTCCCGATGGAAGTCATCGGCACCGCAACGGCTGCGGGCCTGATGTTCCGTCAGGTGGGCGGCTCGCTCGCAGTTGCAGCATTCGGCGCGCTTTTCTCGGCCCGTCTTGCCTCGCAAATGGAAGGTTTTGCGATGGGGAACGGAGGAGGTGAATTCAGCCCCGCTGCTCTGCGCAACCTGCCCGACAATGTGAAAGCGCTCGTCGGAGATGCCGTCGTCAACGCGATTCATCCGATCTTCTGGATTGCAGGCGGCCTTGCATTCATCGGTATACTTTTCTCGCTTTTGCTTGAGGAAATCCCTCTCATCAACCGTCAAGTTCCCAAAGGCGAGTAATACAATCGATGGCTTGGCGGAATAATCGATTATTCCGCCAAGCCATTTACGTTAACGCTAACAAATATGCGTTTTACGGTTGACCCCCCTGCAAATGTCCCTACAGATTGCTGCAACTGCAAAAGGGGACCGTTTGCCATGCCCGAATTCAAAAAAATTCTGATCGCCAACCGCGGTGAAATCGCCATTCGTATCATGCGCGCTGCGAACGAAATGGGGAAAAAGACCGTCGCGGTTTATGCCGAAGAGGACAAACTCGGTCTCCACCGTTTCAAAGCGGACGAAGCATATCGCATCGGCGAAGGCATGGGCCCCGTTGCCGCCTATCTCAGCATCGAAGAAATCATACGCGTGGCCAAAATGTCTGGCGCGGATGCCATCCACCCCGGTTACGGCCTTCTTTCGGAAAACCCCCAGTTTGTAGATGCCTGCGAAGCGGCAGGGATTACC
>JALRIK010000181.1 GCA_023255435.1 Marivivens sp. | reverse complement strand
TGCGTTCGCGGCGCACCTTCTGCAAGGTCACCTCAACGCCGCATTTTTCGCAGACAACGCCACGATACTTCATGCGCTTATATTTGCCGCACAGACATTCGTAATCTTTTACAGGCCCAAAGATACGCGCGCAGAACAGGCCGTCACGCTCGGGCTTAAATGTGCGGTAGTTGATCGTCTCAGGCTTTTTGATCTCGCCATACGACCAGCTGAGAATACGCTCAGGGCTGGCAAGCGAGACTTTGATCTCGTCAAACGCTTTTGGCGCGACAAGCGGGTTGAACGGGTTGTTCGTGAGTTCCTGGTTCATTTTCAAATCCTTGAATTCGGGCAGAGAGATGGGGGATCAGGCAGCGGCGGGGACGGGCCCCGCCAACCGCTTACTCTTCATCCTCCGCATCCAGGAGTTCCATGTTGAGGCCGAGGCCACGCACTTCCTTGACGAGAACGTTGAACGATTCAGGCACGCCTGCTTCGAAATTGTCCTCGCCTTTGACGATCGATTCATAGACCTTGGTGCGGCCTGCAACGTCATCCGACTTAACAGTGAGCATTTCCTGCAAGGTGTATGCAGCGCCATAAGCCTCCAAGGCCCAGACCTCCATCTCACCAAAGCGCTGCCCACCGAATTGCGCCTTACCGCCGAGCGGCTGTTGGGTGACAAGGCTGTATGGCCCTGTCGAGCGCGCGTGGATTTTGTCATCCACGAGGTGATGCAGTTTCAGCAGGTACTTCACACCCACGGTGACGGGACGGGCGAATTGCTCACCCGAGCGGCCATCGTAAAGAACCGATTGGCCCGATGTGTCAAAGCCCGCGCGGGTCAGCGCATCGTTTACATCGGCCTCTTTTGCACCGTCAAATACAGGCGTTGCAATCGGAACACCGCGGGTCACGGTTGAAGCGGACTCAACCAATGCTGCGTCGTCCAGATCGGCAAAGGCCTCGCCATACACCTCATCACCATAAGCGATTTTGAGGGCATCGCGCACAGGCGTCATGTCACCAGAGCGGCGATATTCGTCCAAGGCTTCGTCAATCTTCAGACCCAGACCGCGTGCGGCCCAACCCATATGGGTTTCCAAAATCTGACCCACGTTCATACGCGAAGGCACACCGAGAGGGTTCAGAACGAAATCGACAGGGGTGCCATCTGCAAGGAAAGGCATATCTTCCATCGGAACCACTTTCGAGATCACACCCTTGTTGCCATGACGGCCCGCCATCTTATCACCTGGCTGAAGCTTGCGCTTCACGGCGATAAAGACTTTGACCATTTTCATCACGCCTGGAGGCAGGTCATCGCCGCGGCGAACTTTCTCGACCTTATCCTCAAAACGGTGATCCAAGGTGCGCTTCTGTGCGTCAAACTGTTGGTTCAGCGCCTCTACTTCAGCGGCGTCTTTCTCATCACCAAGGGCAAGCTGCCACCACTGGCCGTGGCTGAGCGTTTCAAGCAACTCTTCCGTGATCTCAGACCCTGCTTTGACGCCTTTTGGCCCTTTTACCGCAGTTTTGCCAAGCAGCATGGACTTGAGGCGCGCATAGATGTTGCGCTCAAGAATTGCCAACTCGTCATCACGGTCGCGTGCCAGACGCTCGACAATCTCGCGCTCGATTTGCAGCGCACGCTCGTCCTTGTCGACACCATGGCGGTTGAAAACGCGCACTTCCACGACTGTCCCGAAATCACCCGGTGGCAGGCGCAAAGATGTATCACGCACATCAGACGCTTTTTCACCAAAGATCGCCCGCAGAAGTTTTTCTTCTGGGGTCATTGGGCTTTCACCCTTTGGCGTGATCTTACCAACAAGAATGTCACCGGGCCCAACTTCGGCGCCGATATAGACGATGCCCGCCTCATCGAGGTTGCGAAGGGCTTCTTCCCCTACGTTTGGAATGTCGCGGGTGATTTCTTCCGCGCCGAGCTTGGTGTCGCGAGCCATCACGACCAACTCTTCGATATGAATCGAGGTGTAACGGTCTTCGGCGACGACTCGCTCGGAAATCAGGATCGAGTCTTCGAAGTTGTAGCCGTTCCAGGGCATGAACGCGACCAACATGTTTTGACCCAAGGCCAATTCACCCAAGTCGGTGGATGCACCGTCCGCGACCACGTCCCCTTTGGCGATGATGTCGCCCTTTTTGACGATAGGACGCTGATGGATG
>JALRIK010000180.1 GCA_023255435.1 Marivivens sp. | reverse complement strand
TGGATCAGAGGCCAAATATGCACTAACTATAAACTTGGACCGGTCAAATGAGGCTGCTCAACCATCTCTTCAGCCCGCTCGGAATTGGGCTTTTCGACGAACCGCTTGAGCGCGACGGGACCGCCCGTCGGGGCAGAGGCCAACTCCAGATAGCCATAGGCGGTTTCGGCATGGGTCGGCGTGATCCCAAACGTCACGAGCTGACCGCTTTCCACAGCGGTCAAACCAGTTGCCACGGCTGCTTTGAAGGCCGCCGTGTCTGGCACAACGTGATCTGAGGGCGCGACGAGCATCACAGCCTCTGGGTCTATCTTGGCGAGATAAAGCGCGGCAGCAAGGACCGCGGGGGCGGTGTTGCGCCCCTCGGGCTCGATCAGGATCGCACCGGGATCAATGCCGATGGCCTGAAGCTGCTCTGTCACGATAAAGCGGAAATCGGAATTGGTGATCACCACGGGCGCAGCAAACTGCGCACCCGTCATCCTGCGGGCCGAACCTTGGAACAGCGTCTCCTCACCGACGAGGGGGACGAACTGTTTGGGGTAGCTCTTGCGCGAAAGGGGCCAAAGTCGGGTGCCCGAGCCGCCACAGAGAATGACTGGAGTGATCATGTATTACCCAATAGGTTAATCTTTACTCCTTTCGGATACATATTGAATGTAAAGCCCGCAAGACGTTCAGGTCTCAAAAACGGCCTTTGACGCATAAAATTGAGCGATTGATGAAACTATGAGCGATGTGGGTTGTGCGTGGGGCGTTTAATTTGCGCTCTGGTTAGGGGCGGTGGGTGCCACGTCTTTTCGCGCAAGCAGAATCCCGCAGGAGGAATTTGCTTCACTAGTCGTGGAAAAGACCCCAGTGATAACAAGTCAGCGCGCAGCTTGTGGGCCAGCGCTTTACATGGCTCAACCCGCGTGGTTGGCTCACTCAACTTTGAACTCAAGAATACACAGGAGCAGCCAATGGCCCAGATCACGCGCAAGCATAGCTCGAACCGAATGTCTCAAATCGTGATCCACGGAGATACGATTTACCTTGCGGGGCAGGTCGGAACTGCGGGGGCGAGTGTGACGCAGCAAACGCAGGATTGCCTTCGCGAAATCGACGCGCTTCTGGCAGAGGCTGGTTCGGATAAAACTCATATCCTCCAAGCCATCATCTGGCTCGATGATATGGCGCATTTCGAGGAAATGAACACTGTCTGGGATGCTTGGGTGCCCGAGGGGCATGCGCCCGCACGTGCGACGGGCGAGGCGCGGCTTGCCTGCGATGACTATCAAGTCGAGATCATCATTACTGCCGCCCGAAAGACGGCTTGACGATAGAGCAACCGCACTTGGCTCGAACCAGCGCGGCGCAGAGCTTTCGGGTTTCACTGTTTTGACCAGTTAAGTGCTGCCTTTGGTAAATTGCCGAAGGGGATGTGTCCATTCGGGTATCTTGCTACTAACCGACGAGTCAGTTAGTAGTGGAGTATGGATACAGCAGAACCAAATCCCCCCAAATTTCGTCGCCGCGCCGAAGCGCGTCCAGACGAGGTGCTCGACGCGGCCCTTGATCTCTTTGTCGAGCAGGGGTTTGCGCAGACAAAAGTGGAGCAGATCGCCCGCAAGGCAGGGCTTTCGAAAGGTGCGGTCTATCTCTACTTTCCCTCCAAGATGGCGATACTAGAGGGGCTGGTTGCCCGCGCCATCGGACCGATCACAGGTCAGGTGTTTTCCGCATTGAGCGCCTACAAAGGCGATCCGCGTCCGATCATTGGTCAATTCATGCGCATGATGGCCAAGGCGATGACGGACCCGAAGACCCGCGCGGTCCCGCTTCTTGTTCTGCACGAGGCACCGGGTGCGCCCGAAATCGCGGCGATGTTCCGTCGGGCCGTTCTCGATCACTCGGTTCCAGCGCTCCGTGCCTTGATCGCCCAAGGGGTTGAGGGTGGGCATATTCGTGCTGTCGATCCGGACCTGACCATCCGCACAGTCATGGGTCCGTTTCTCGGGCATCTTTTGATGTCGGATCTCTTCGGGATCGAACCCGAAGGCGGCATTGCTCTCGATCAATTGGTCGAGAACCATCTTTCCATTCTTTTTGCGGGGCTTGCCCCAGAAGGCGCATCATGAGCACCCTACCTGACTGGATTATCGGCGCGTTGAGCATCGTCCTTCCGAACTTTGGTGAAACAGGGGCCACCGTCTA
>JALRIK010000017.1:9201-33728 GCA_023255435.1 Marivivens sp. | reverse complement strand
CGAGGTTTTCGAAATTGCATTTGAACTCGGACTGGTTCTCCCAGTGCAGGGTGAAGTTACGGCCCGTCAGGATGCCCGCCTTGGCAAGGGCAAAGGCACCCGTGCAGATGCCGCCCACGGTCCCGCCGTGACGATAGTGTCGGTTGACCAAAGCGACATGTGCGGGTGTGATATTGCGCGATGCCGAATTGCCGGCGCAGATCAAGACAGTTGCATGAGAGGGGATTTTCGAAAAATCCCCGTCGACCGCAATTGACAGTCCTGCCGAACTTGTCACGGGTTCACCGTCGGCAGAGCGGACCTCCCAGCGATAGAGCGGTTTTTGCGCGAGCTGGTTGGCAACGCGCAGCGGCTCAATGGCAGAGCTAAAGGCCAGAAGGGTGAAATTGGAGGCAAGGCAAAAGACAAAGTCCTCGGTTTCCCGTTTTTCAAGAACAGGCACATATTCGACACCAAAGGGGATAATTGAGCGGATCTCGTTCATGGGAAAACTATGTTTTACTGCTCTGGGATAATCGTATCTCGGAGGGTTGACGGATAAGGGGCCATGCGCAGTAATTTGGCCCCAAGGGGAAAGAAGGCGCCCCGAAGGGCGCGCTCGGCTCATCTCAGCCCTTGCCGACAATGTTGTGTTCGGGGCCATAGGGGAAGCCCGTGATGTTCTCGATCCCGTGCTCGCCGACGACAAGGATGTCGTGTTCGCGATAGCCGCCTGCACCGGGCTGGCCTTCGGGGATCATCACCATCGGTTCCATCGACACGACCATGCCTGGCTTGAGTTCGGTATCGATATCCTCGCGAAGTTCGACGCCTGCTTCGCGGCCGTAATAGTGGCTTAGAACGCCGAAGCTATGGCCATAGCCGAAGGAGCGATACTTGAGCAGGTCCCACTCGCGATACATTTCGTTCAACTCTGTTGCGATATCCATGCAGCGCGCACCGCTTTTGATCAGCGAAAGTCCGCGCTCGTGAACGGCGACGTTCTTTTCCCAGATATCAAGGCTCGCATCATCGACATGATCACAGAAGAGCGTGCGCTCCAGCGCCGTGTAATAGCCGAAGATCATCGGAAAGGTGTTGAGGCTCAGGATATCGCCCGACTGCACGATCCGATTGGTCACGGGGTTATGCGCGCCATCGGTGTTCATACCGGACTGGAACCAGGTCCAAGTGTCCATTAGTTCGACAAAGGGGAACGATTTGGCGATCTCGCGGATCATGGCATTGGTGCCCGCGATGGCGACCTCGTGTTCGGGAACACCCGCTCTAACAGCCTCCGCAACGGCATAGCCTCCGACATCGGCAACGCGCGCACCTTCTTTGATGAGTTTGATTTCCTCGGCAGATTTGATCGTCCGCATCCACATGGCGGGCTGCGAGATATCGACAAGATCGACACCTGGAAGCGCGTCTGCAAGTTGCGCCCGATAGTCGAGCGAGACGTGATCGAACTCGATCCCGATCCGCTTGGCGCCTTTGGTCAGTTGCTGCACCGCGCAGTAAAAGTTGTCGCGCCGCCAGTCGGTATAGGTGATATTGTTGCCGAAGCTGCGACGCCACGGCTGGCCGCCGTCGATCCCTGCGGAAATCGTAGTGGCGTTTGTTTGGTCGATCACCATACCGTATTTTCGTCCGAAATAGCAGTAGAGCCAACCCGAGTAGTAGTTGATGCAATGATACGATGTGAAAAGGGCGGCATCGACATCGTTCTTGGCCATCCAAGCTCGAAGTTCGGCCTGACGGCGGAGCATTTCGCTGTCTGAAAACGGGGAATACTCTTTCTCGCCGTTGTGCCATTCCATTACATGGAGCATGTCGTCGGTCATCTTAATTCCTCTCTTGGAAACGCATGTGGCTTTTGGGTAGCAACAGGTTTTCCAAAAGAAAAATTAATAGGTTCAATAAAAGTATAAGGATTTTTAATCCAGTTTAGGCACCTCTGAGCGTCGGGGTCGTGATGGCCTTGACCCCGTCCGTGACCTCTTCGATCAGTTGCAGTGCGGCATCCGAGGCCTTTACGTGTTTGTAAAAAAGACCGATGTGAAGGTTGGAAAGCTGCGGGAAACCTTCGCGCGGGGTCAACATACGCATGCCCGGCAAAAGGGTCTTTTTGGTGAGCGCCGTGACCCCCATTCCGTCAAGGACGGCGTTCTGGAGTGCTGCAATCCCCGGACTTTCGAAATAGATCCGCCAGTCGCGGTTTTCTGAATTCAGGGTGTCGATCATGCTCTTGCGATAGACGCAGCCTTCTTGGTGGGCGATGAGCGGAATAGGTTTGTCGGGGTCGAGTTCGAAATCGCGACTGCACACCCAAACAGGCCGCTCCGACCAATAGAGCGACACATAAGGTGCGGGCATCTGGTCGGTGATTGCAATCGCAAGGTCGAGCTTGTCCGTGTGCAGACTGCTCAGAAGCTGTTTGCTCCTGTTGCAGCTGATCGAAAGATTGACGTCGGGATTGGCGAGCGCGAAACGGGCGATGATCTGTTGGAAGTAGCTGATGGCATAGTCGGTCGGGAGGCCGACCCTGAGCGTGCCCGACATATGCGCCTGCTGGAGTTTTGCAACCGCGCTGTCGTTGAGCCGCACTATCTCGCGCGCATAGCCGATCAGCGATTGGCCGCTGTCGGTCAGCTCGATCGATTTGCCCTTGGCTTCGATCAATTTGACGCCAGCAAGTTCCTCGAGCCGTTTGATCTGGAGCGAGATCGCAGGCTGGGTGCGCCCGAGGAGTTGGCCCGTCTCGGTATAGTTTCCGAGATCGACGACCGTCACAAAGGTGCGCAAGAGATCGGTTTGGAGATTTGTGAACTTCCGCATCAGATAAATATTTCTTATCCCAGCATTGCTACTATCAATTTTTCACATGATGTCCGATCCCCTAACGTCAGGTCAACCGATTAGTTGGGGGATAAGATGAGCTTTGAGAGTGAATTTGCAGCGGAACTGGCCTGGCCCGAATATTATCGGCGCGTCAAGAACGGTGATGTTCCGATCCTGATCCCGTTCGGTTCGATGGAGCAGCACGGGCATCATATGCCGATGAATGTCGATGTGCTCCTGCCGACTGAATTCGCCCGCCGCGTGGCCCAAGAGGTCGGTGGCCTTGTCGCCCCGCCCTTTACCTATGGCTACAAGTCCCATCAGAAATCAGGGGGCGGGAACTTTTTCCCAGGCACCACGAGCCTTGACGGAGCGAGCCTGATTTCCTCGCTCAAGGATGTTATCAAAGAGTTCGCCCGTCACGGGAACCGCAAGCTCTGCATCGTGAACGGACACTTCGAGAACTCGTGGTTCATTTCCGAGGCCATCGATCTGGCCCTTCGCGAGCTCAAATGGGGTGGCATTACTGAGATCAAAATCGTTGTGCTGTCCTATTGGGATTTCGTGGATCAAGAGGCCATCGCCAAACTCTATCCGAACGGGTTTTTGGGATGGGACATCGAGCATGGAGGCGTGCTTGAAACCTCGCTGATGCTACGGCTCTATCCCGATCTCGTTTCATTGCAAGACGCGGTCGAACATCCGCCCGCAAGCTTTCCGCCCTATGACGTTTACCCGCCGCATGAAGACTGGACGCCAAGTTGCGGAACTCTGTCTTCGCCCAAGGAAGCATCGGCCGAGAAGGGGGATATCCTTCTGGACGTTTGCACCCGAGGGATTGTCGGCGCACTTGAGCACGAATTCGGGGCCAAGGTCAGAACCAAACTTGCACAATTTGCCTAAGACGACATTCGCCAATTAGCATGAACGAGGAGGACGCAATGCTACACCGGACGAAGACCCACTCTCGCCGCCAAATGCTCAAGCTGACCGCTGGAGCAGCCCTCGCGACACCATTCCTGTCGACCCGCGCCGCGGCCCAGACCGTCGAGCTTTCCATGCTCGCATGGTATGGTCATGCCGAACCCGACATCGTCGGCGCCTTCGAAGAAGCCAACAACGTCAAGTTCATCCCCAAATACTACACGGGCGGCGACAACATGCTGGGCCTTATCGCCCAGTCGCCCGCAGGGACCTATGACCTTGTTCTGTCAGATGCGGAATATGTTCAGCAGCTCAATGCCGCAGGCTACATCGAAGAGCTTGATCCTGCCGATTACCACTTCGACGACTTTTACCCCGAGTTCCAGAAGTTTCCGGGCCATTGGCAAGACGACAAACTCTATTCGGTCATCACGCGTTTCGGGTTTCTCGGCGTAGCGCACAACACCGATGTGATCAGCGAGGCCGAAGCGGCAAGCTATAACGTCCTCATGGATGGACGTCTGACGGGCAAAGTAGGCCATTTCGACTGGTATCTCCCGAACCTCGGACAGGTCAGTCTCTGGAATGGCAATGCAAGCCCCTATGACATCGACGATGCGGCATGGTCGCAGGTCATGGAACGCACGATGGCGATGCGCGCTCAGGTCGGTGGTTACTTCGACTACGGTGGCACGTTCTCGTCGCTCAACGACGGCCAGATGCTTGCCTTTGCGGGGATCGGCGACTGGATCACCGGCACGCTCGAAAAGAACGGGGCCAAGGTCAAAACGACGATCCCCGAAGAAGGCGGGCTTCAATGGACCGAGTCCTTCTCGATCGGCAAGGGCACCCGCAACTACGACATGGCTCGCAAGTGGATCCAATGGGTCACATCGGCCGAAGGCCAGGCCAAATCGGCCGATATGGCGGCCTATCCCGCGCTCATTCCGAACCGCAAGGGGTGGGACGTGCTCAACGCGACCAATCCTGCCGAAGCCAAGCGTCAGAACATGGTCCTCGGGGAATACAACGCGATGGACATGATCCGCGAGGGCCGCATCCAATATCGGCAACTGCCGATCCAGCAGCCACTCGAGGACTGGAACGACTTCTGGTCGGATTACAAAGGCTCCTGAGCCAAAAGGTCTGGGCGGCGGGTGGCCGCCCAGAGGTTCTTTGTCGATCCTAAGAAAGCGAATTCGAATGCGATCTCTTCGCCTCTTTCCATTGGTTATGTCATTGCCGCTTTTGTTCTGGCAGGTGGCGTTCTTCCTTGCACCTCTGATTTTCCTGATTGCAATCAGCTTTTGGACGGTGCGCAATTTCCAGATGGAGCCCGACCTCAATCTCAAGAACTGGGAGAGGATCCTGACGCGTGGGGTCTTTTGGGACGCTTATATCCGCACCATGATCTATGCCACTGTGGCGGCGCTTTTCACCAGTTTGATTGCCTTTCCCGCCTCTTACGCGATTTCGTTCAAACTGTCGGACAAAACGCGGCAATGGGTGGTGTTCCTTTTGATCATCCCGTTCTTTACGAGCTATCTGGTGCGGGTCTATTCGCTTCAGGTGTTCCTCTCGGATGCCGGTATCATCAATGCATTGCTTTCCAAAGTGGGCATTCCGACGATGGCGATGCTGAACACACCCTTCGGCACGCTCGTGGGGCTCGTGACGCTCTGCTTGCCGCTTGTGATCCTGCTTCAGGTCTTCAGCCTCGGCTTCGTGAACAGGGATCTGGTCGAGGCGGCACATAACCTGCGCTGCGGTCGTTTGCGCACCGTGCTTCAGGTGATCGTGCCCTCGGCCCGCGTCGGCATCGTGATTGCGGCGCTTTTTGCCTTTATCCTCTCGTTCGGGGACTTCGTAAGCCCGCTCTACCTCGGCGGCGGGAACCCACCGACGCTTTCCATTATGATCACCGATATCACCAAATCGGGTCAGCAGTGGCCGCGTGCCTCTGTCGTGGCGCTGATGATGATCTCGACCCTTCTGGTGATCGCCTTTGCGGCTATCAAATTTGCCTATCGGGAGCGCGGAAAATGAATACGAACAAGAACCCACTGATTGAAACGTCACTGCGGCTCCACCTTGTTGCCTGCATCGCGTTTATCTTCCTCCCGATCCTCGGCAGCTTTGCTTTCTCGCTCAATTCGGACCGCTTCCCGTCGATCCCGCTCGGGGCCTTTTCGACTGAATGGTATCGTCTGATTTGGGAGGACCCCTTTGTCTGGGTCGGCTTTTTCAACACGGTCAAGGTCGGGCTCGTCGTTGCGCTCATCGCGACGATCCTCGGGTTCGGCGGAGCCTATACCGATTACCGCTTCCGTTTCTTCGGCAAGAACGTCTACCTCGCACTTGCGCTTTTGCCGCCCACCATTCCCGTGGTGATCATGGGGCTTGCGATGCTGGCCTTTCTCTCGCGGGTCAATCTTTCGGGCCATGCGGTGTCAGTCATCATCGCCCATGGCGTAATGTGCAGCCCCTTTGCCATGGCAATCATCCGGCTCCGTCTGTCGCAGATGGACCCCGATCTCGAGGCCGCCTCCTGGAACCTTGGGGGGAGTGAATGGGCGACCTTGCGGCATGTTATCATTCCCTTTTGCCGTCCCGCGCTTCTTGCCGCGCTCTTCATCACGATGGCCGTCTCGTTCGATGAATTTGCAGTGGCGTGGTTCGTTTCGGGGCTCAATGAAACGCTGCCTGTAAAGATTTTGGGCTTCCTGCAAGGACAGGTCAGCCCGCGGATCAACGCCATCGGCTCGCTCGCGTTCCTCAGCTCCATCATCCTCATTATTTTTGCGCAAATGCTGATGCGTAATCCGACAAGGACTTCGAAATGATCATGACAAGCACAATTACATCAGACACGATCGTCAAATTCGACAGCGTTATCAAAAAGTTCGGAGCCTTTGTTGCCGTTGAGGAGACAAGTTTCGACATCCGCCGCGGAGAATTCCTTGCGATCATGGGGTCATCGGGATGCGGAAAGACGACCACGCTGCGTATGCTGGCGGGGCTAGAGGACCCGACCGAAGGCAACATCTATCTCGATGGAGAACGCGTCAACGGCAAGGCAACATGGGACCGCGATACCCCGATGGTCTGGCAGAGCCTTGCACTTTTTCCGTTCCTCACCGTGCAAGAGAATGTCGAATTCAGTCTCAAGATGCGCGGCGTCGGCAAGAAAGAGCGGGCGGAGCGGG
This sequence comes from Marivivens sp., assembly GCA_023255435.1. GTDB lineage: Bacteria > Pseudomonadota > Alphaproteobacteria > Rhodobacterales > Rhodobacteraceae > Marivivens. The sequence goes on along the minus strand of JALRIK010000017.1, from coordinate 26,775 downwards.
CACGCATCTGGCTTGAAAAGATGCAAATCCTCGAGTTTGCCGACCGCAACATCTCGCAGCTTTCGGGCGGTCAGAGACAGCGTGTGGCCTTGGCCCGCGCGCTTGTGACCGAGCCGAAAATCCTCCTCCTTGACGAACCGCTATCGGCGCTTGATGCCCATCTCAAGGTACGGATGCAGGCGGTTCTATCCAATCTCCAAAAAGACCTCGGGATTACTTTTGTCTATGTAACCCATTCGATGTCCGAGGCCTTTTCGATGGCCGACCGCGTGATCATCATGAGCCGCGGCAAGGTCGAACAGATCGGCACGCCGCAGGAAATCTATCACAAGCCCAAGAACACCTTTGTGGCCGAGTTCCTCGGTTCTGCGAACATTTTCAACGGCACGCTGAGCGATGTGGCGGGCAACAATTGGACCATCGACACCGATTACGGAAGCTACATCGTCCATCCCGAAGGCGATCTTGCCAAGCAAACGGGTGAAGCACTGTCCTTTATCGTCAGCGCGGAAAACATCCGCATCAGCGATGCGTCATCAAGCGCGGGTGGGATCATTGCCCGTGCCATCGGCGAAGAATTCGTCGGAGCCAGTGCGACGGTCTATTTCGAAACCGCCATCGGCCAAGAAATCAAAGTTCAAAAGAGCCATCACGAGCTAGCGGCTTTGAACTTTGCCACAGGCAAAGACTATGCTCTAACATGGGACAGCGCGGCCTGTTACGTTCTGCCCCAGAGTTAGGTTGCCGAATGCAAAGAGCGCCTTTTGCCTACGCTCTTTGCATTAATCCGCACAGATCGCAAAAAGCCCCGCACGCGAGGTGATACCGAGCTTGGCATAGGCACGCTTGCGATAGGTCACGACGCTGGTGGGCGCAACGCCGAGGTCGGCGGCAATCGCTTCGGCTTTTTGGCCCGAGAGGATTCCAAGGCAAACCGCCTTTTCCCGCTGGCTTAGCACATTGAGCGGGGCCGGTGTCTTGCTTGCATGCGCCATTTCGAAATGCAAAAGCGCAAGGCGCGCCGCAAGTTTCGCCATACTGGGATCGCAGCGGGCGGAGGCGCCTTCTGATGCATAGAAACTGACAAAGAGACGATGGCGGGACCCGACTGCGATCACGGTCGTTTTTGCCCGAAGCCCCGGGCTTTCAAAGAATTTGGCGCAATAGACCTCGTCCATTTCGGCGCCGTCGACCTCGACCTCGACCACGTCCAGCGTCTGGGGCAGGGCTTTTTCGAGCAAAGGCAAAAGCGGATCGCTCAGATACCAGCCGTCCAAGTATTCGCTCGCCAAGGTGCCGGCGAGGACGGCGTTCGAATAATGATAGGACAACAGACAGCGCATCCTGTCCAATCCGAGGTCGAACACCATGAGCTGGTCCACTCCGAGCGCCGCGCTAAAATCGACAAAGCGTTGGGCGAACCCATCCGTGCCAAGCGCGGCGAGGTACGCGTCAATCTTGTCCATCTGTTCCGTCATTCGCAAAGGCTAGCATGTCCCCCCTCAAATAGGACAGACCCAAATCGCCGATCTTTGCTATCAAAACCCAAATCAGAGGGAGGCATTGCATGAGACCGGTAGGACGCAGCGAGACGGACTCGCTCTATTTCAGTTATCCACATTTCGAGCCGCCGCAAGAGCGCGCTCATCTTGAGGACCGCGCGCCTGTGGCAATTGTCGGGGCGGGGCCTATCGGGATGACCGCTGCGCTCACGCTGGCCCGTCACGGTATAGCCTCGGTTCTTTTTGAAAGCAAAGCCACCTTCAACGACGGCAGCCGTGCGATCTGCATCGCGCGTCCAAGTTTCCACATTCTCGAGAGGATCGGCGCGGTCAGTCCGTTTCTGGACAAGGCGCTCGGCTGGACCAAGGGGCGGAGTTTCTATCGCGGAAAGCAAATTCTCGAATTCGAGATGCCCGACAGCGCCGACGAAAAATACCGCCCGATGTATAACCTCCAGCAGCAGTTCATCGAACAATTCCTCTGGCAAGCGATCGTGGCTCAGCCCCTGATCGAATTGCGGTGGCAGAGCACGGTGACGGGCATTCAGGACATAGCAGGCGGCATGATGCTTGAGGTGCGGGACCTGAACGGTACTTACACGATGCCCGCCGAATATGTCCTTGCTGCCGATGGGGCGCGCAGTCCGCTTCGCAAGATGCGGGGGCATAGGCTCCATGGTGAATACTACGAGGGCAAATATGTGATCGCGGACGTGCAAATGCCGCATGATTATCCCACGATCCGCCGCGCGCTCTTCGATCCTGATTGCCGCCCAGGCGGCACGGTTCTGGTGCACAAACAGCCCGATGATATTTGGCGGATCGACTATCAGCTTGCCGATGACGAATCCGAGGCCGACGCGACCAAAGAGGAGAACGTTCGCGCCTCGGTCGCCGCTGTTCTGGCGGACCTCGACTATCACGGGCCATGGGAGCTTGAGTGGTGGAGCATCTATTCCGCCAATACGCTGGCACTTGATGACTATCGCGACGGGCGGCTCTTTTTCATCGGGGACAGCGCGCACATCGTGCCGATTTTCGGGGTGCGCGGGCTAAACAACGGTTTGGCGGATGCGGAAAACATCGGTTGGAAACTTGCACATGTGCTGACGGGACGGGCGGAGCCTGCGCTGCTCGACAGCTATTCGCCCGAGCGGCGCGGTGCGACTTTGGACGTTTTTGCCAATGCCTCGAAATCGGCGCGTTTCATGACCCCGCCGACACGGGGGTGGCGCTTGATGCGGGACGCGGCCTTGAACCTTGCCCTGAGCCACGATTTTGTAGGGTTTTTGGCCAAACCTCGCCAGATGACGCCCTATACCTATGCCGATAGCCCTATCGTCGCCGCCGATGACCAAACGTTTGGCCAAGGAAGCCCTGTTGCGGGGGCCGCGCTTCCGAATGCAAGGCTAGGTGAGGGGTTTCTCTCCGATCACCTCGGGCAGGGGTATACGCTCATCAGCTTTGATGCGGCGTTGCGTGTCGATCTGCCCGATCTTGTGACGCTTCATCTCGCGCTAGAGACCCCAGCGGCAAGGGTGCTTGGTGCGGGACCCAAGACCGCCTATCTCGTGCGGCCCGATGGCCATATCGCTGCGCGCTGGCATGACGCCGCGCCCGATCAGGTTCTGGCCGCGTTCCATCTTTCCCAAGGGAGACCCGCGCAATGACACCGCAAGACGTCGAAGCCGTCTATGAAGCGCTTGCCCGCAAAATAGACGCAATCGCGCCCGACCAGACCGAGCCGTTCCTTGCCAAATTGGCGCTCCTTCTGGCCTATGACTGCGCGGATGTTGCGCGTGTGCAAAGGCGCATCGATGAAGCCGCGCTCAACCTCGACCATCCTTAGGCTGTCGGCCCTTGCTTCAGTCGGGATGGAAGCATGCCGCCTGATGCGTGTCGCCGCTCAGAATGGGAAGTTCCTGCCTGCATCGCTCGGAGACTTTCCAGCAGCGCGGCGCAAAGGCACAGCCTTTGGGAACGCTAAGCGGCGAGGGAAGCTCGCCCGAAAGCTTGATCCGTTCTTTCACCGCCTCGGGGTCTGCGACAGGCGTCGCCGAAAGGAGCGCCTTGGTATAAGGGTGCCGCGGGTTTGCAAAAACCTCTGCTTTGCTGCCGCGTTCGACAGCGCGACCGAGATAGATCACCATCACCTCGTCGGCGACATGTTTCACCACGCTTAGGTCGTGCGAGATAAAGAGATAGGCAAGGCCGAGCCTCTCTTGCAGGTCGATAAAGAGGTTGAGGATCGACGACTGGATCGACAGATCAAGCGCGGAGACAGGTTCATCGAGAACCAGCACCTTGGGGTCGAGCATGAGGGCACGGGCAATCGCGATCCGCTGCCGCTGGCCGCCCGAGAACATATGCGGGTATCGGTCGAAATGCTCGGGACGCAGCCCGACGAGCGAGAGCATGTTGCGCGCTTTGGCTTCTTTCTCGGCACGGCTCATTGCGGGGCGATTGATCGTAAGAGGCTCCATCAAGATCTGGCCGATCCGCTGGCGCGGGTTCAGCGATCCATAGGGGTCCTGAAAAACGATCTGGACGGATTGCCGAAGCGACGCCCAATTCGAAGGCTCTACCTTGTGCCCGTCAAGGGTAAGGGTTCCGCCCGTCGGCTCTTCGATCATCGTGACGAGACGGGCAAGTGTGGACTTGCCACAGCCCGATTCCCCGACAACGGCAAGAGTGCGCCCTGCATGAAGCGTAAAGTCGATGTCCTGCACGGCGCGCACCACGGCGGGTTTGCTGAAAAGCCCTCCGCGCACTTCGTAGTGGCGGGCAAGATGCTCTGCGGTCAAAACGGGAAGCTGGGATGTCATGCGATCTTCCTGTCCGTGTTCAGGGGGTTGTGACAGCGGGCAAGTACGTTGCCGTCGCGGATCGGCGATGGTGACACCTTTCGGCAATGATCATTGGCGAAACTGCACCGCGGGCTGAAAAGGCACCCCGCGGGGCGGTCGAATTGCCCCGGAACAACGCCCGGAATGGTCGGGAGCCGCCGCTCGGTGGCGCGCTCGGGGAGGGCGCTGAGAAGAGCGCTGGAATAAGGGTGGTGCGGGGTCCGAAAGAGATCGGTGACGGTCCGCTCTTCGATCTTTTGACCTGCGTATTGCACGCTCACGCGGCGTGCCGTTTCCGCAACGACACCCATGTCGTGGGTAATGAGAACAAGCCCCATGCCCGTTTCCTCGCGCAAGCGCGTCAAAAGATCGAGAATCTGGGCCTGAATGGTCACATCGAGAGCGGTGGTCGGCTCGTCCGCAATTAGGAGCTTGGGACGACATGCAATCGCCATTGCGATCATGACCCGCTGGCTCATCCCGCCCGAAAGCTGGTGAGGAAAGGCCGAAAGCCGTCGTTCGGGGTCGGGAATACCGACCTGTTCAAAGAGTTCGATGGCACGCTTGTGCCGCTCGGCCCGACCAAGCCCGAGATGGCGACGAAGGGATTCCTTGATCTGCCAACCTGCGGTAAAACAGGGATTGAGCGAGGACATCGGCTCTTGGAAGATCATCGCAAGATCCTTGCCGATGATCTTGCGCCGCTCGGCGGCACTGATCGTCAGAAGGTCGTGACCGTCAAAGCTCATCTCGTCGGCGCTGACCTTGGCCGTCCACGGTAAAAGCCCCATCAGAGCGAGCATGGACACGGATTTGCCTGACCCGGATTCCCCCACAATGGCAAGGATATCGCCGTGATCGACGTCCTGATCCACGCCGTCTACGGCCCGAAAGCGGCCTGTCGAGGTTTGGAAATCGACGCTGAGATTGCGGATGCGCAAAAGGCTCATGGCTCAGCTCCTCTTCAGCTTGGGATCGAGAGCGTCACGAAGACCGTCGCCCATGAGGTTGATGGCAAGCACGGTGACGAGAATGGCAATCCCGGGGAAGGTCACGACCCACCACGCGCGCTGGATGAACTCGCGCGATTCAGCCAGCATCGTGCCCCACTCGGGGGTAGGGGGCTGCGCGCCCATGTTGAGAAAGCCCAAAGCCGCTGCGTCAAGGATCGCCGTCGAAAACGAGAGCGCCGCCTGAACGATGATCGGCGCCATACAGTTTGGAAGCACCGTCACGAACATTAGACGAAGCGTCCCCGCACCGGCAACGCGGGCCGATGTGACATAGTCCTTTTGTCTTTCGGCCAGAACAGAAGCGCGGGTCAGGCGCACGTAATGCGGCTGGAGCACGATCGCGATGGCGATCATCGCGTTGACGAGCGACGGGCCGAGCACGGCCACAAGAACAAGCGCAAGAAGCAGCGACGGAAAGGCAAGGATGATATCCATCAAACGAATGATGATGGTATCGAGCCAGCGCGGCATAAAGCCCGACAAAAGGCCGATGATGATCCCGCCTGTCGACGCGACAGCAACCACCACGATCCCGACAAAGAACGAGAACCGCGCGCCGACCATGAGGCGCGAGAGCATATCACGCCCGACGGGGTCAGTGCCGAGCGGAAAGGCCCATGATCCTCCGTCCTGCCACACAGGTGGCTGAAGGATATGCTCGCGGTATTGCATGGTCGGATCATGCGGCGCGATCCAAGGGGCAAGAAGCGCGATGAGCAAAAAGGCTCCGAACACCCAAAGACCGATTACGGCTCCGCGGTTTTCACGGAAATAGAACCAGAATTCGGCAAGGGCACTCGGACGGGCGGGGGATTGGGCAAGATCTATCATCAGCGTTTCCGGATCTTAGGGTTGATGACACCATAGAGGATATCGACGATGAAATTGACGATCATCACCATGACCGCAGTGAGAAGAAGTCCGCCCTGAACAACGGGATAGTCGCGACGGAAAATGCTATCGACCATCCATTTGCCTATACCTGGCCAGCTGAAGATCGTTTCGGTCAAAATAGCGCCCGCAAGGAGGGTTCCGACCGAAAGGCCGATAACGGTGATCACGGGGATCATCGCGTTGCGCAGGGCATGGATTCCGTTGACGCGAGCAGGGGGGAGACCCTTGGCGCGGGCCGTGCGGATATAGTCTTCGCCCAACACTTCAAGCATGGCCGAGCGGGTTTGACGGGCAATGACCGCAAGCGGAATAGTCCCCAGAACGATCGTCGGCAGTATGAGATGGCGCAGTGCAGACCAGAGCGCCCCGTCCTGACCCGAGGCGATGGCGTCATAGATCATAAAGCCTGTGGGGTTCGGGAAGTAATAGATAAGGTCGATGCGGCCCGAAACGGGCGTCCAGTGGAGCTGACCCGAAAAGACGATGATCAAGAGGAGCGCCCACCAGAAAATCGGCATCGAATATCCGATCAGCGCGGTCGACATTAGGGCACGGTCAAAGAGTTTCCCGCGGTTCACGGCGGCGATGACACCAGCGGGAAGACCGAGCACAATGGCAAAGATCATCGCACAAAGCGACAGTTCGAGCGTGGCTGGAAAGAGCGCGAAAAATTCGTCCCACACGGGTTTCTTTGTAACGAAAGAGGTCCCAAGATCGCCCTGAAGCACGCCTTTGAGATAGTCCCAGAACTGGACCGTCAACGGCTTGTCGAAGCCGAATTGGGCCACAAGCTCGGCATATCGTTCTTCGCTGATACCGCGTTCTCCCGCCATCACGATGATCGGATCACCGGGAAGTGCGCGGATGAAGCCAAAGGAAATCAGCGTCACCCCAATAAAAGTGGGCAGGAACGTCAAAAGGCGTGTCAGGACATATTTTAGCACGGCAAGACCCTCAGATCGGTCGGGAAGGTGGTCAGCGACTCCGAACCCGTTTCCGTCACAAGCACGACATCTTCGATCCGCACGCCGAGACGTCCCTCGAGATAAAGGCCGGGTTCGTTGGTATAGACGGTGCCGGCAGGCAGAACCATGTGGTTGCCGCGCATGACATAGGGGGCTTCGTGCACCTCGCGGCCAAGACCGTGCCCCGTTTTGGTGCGGATGAACTCTGCAAAGGGCGAGGCTTCCAAAACGCCAATGACCGCATCGTCGATCTCGTGCGCGGTAATTCCCGCGCGGGTCACTTCGTGGCCTTTGCGGTTGGCGCGAAGCACGGTCTCATAGATCTCGGCATCCTCGTCGCTGACGTGGCCGACGAAAAACGTGCGCGTGATATCGGCGCAAAATCCGCCTTTGCGTGCACCGAAGTCGATCAGCAGCGCATCACCGCGCTGGAGCAGGACCTTGCGGGCTTTGGCGTGGGGACGGGCGGCATTCTCGGCCGCTGCGACAATCGGGCGAAAGGCGTGATCTTCGGCGCCTTCGGCAAAAAGGTTCAGGATCAACGCCTGTTCGATGTCTTTTTCGGTCTGCCCGAGAGTGAAGCCCGTAAGCGTTCGCTCGAGCGCCCGTTCCGAAATACGGATCGCTTCGCGCATGGCTTCGATCTCTTTCGGGGTTTTGATCATGCGGGGCGCAGAAATTTCGCGCTCGGCGTCGACAATCCGCAAAGACGGCTGAGCGGCCAAAAGCGCATGGTGGACAAAGACCCGCATAACCTGACCTTCGACAGCAACGCTCTCAAGCCCGAGATAACCGAGAAAATCGGCAAAAGCTTCGGCATAGCCGGTCTGGTCGCGCCAATCAAAAACGGGACCGTCAAATCCCACAAGTCCCCAACTTTGCAGTTCAAGGTTCGGCACGATCGCAGCCGTGCGACCATCGGCGCAAATCGCCATCAGGTGCGGGCGTTCGTGGCTCATGAAGGGGTGACTGACGACGCGGGTGAAATTGGGTCCCGGCACAAGGACCACGGCGTCTACGCCAAGAGTTTTGGCAATGGCGACATAGTCACCAAGTCTGTCGTTCAAGCCTGCGGTCATCGGGGCACCCGTGAAATTCGGAAAAAAGGAGAACCGGCGCGGCAAAGCGCCGGTTCGGGATCAAGCTTACTTCAAGCCGACCTGATTGAAGATGTGGCCGCCCAAGGGGTGGACGATATAGCCATCGACTTCGGGACGGGTGACCATGAAGACGACCGAATGTGCGATCGTGGCCCAGGGTGCCTGTTCCTTGAAGATTTCTTGCGCCTTTTCATAAAGCGCAGTGCGCTCAGCAGGATCGCTTACGACCTTGGCGGCCTGCACCGCTTCGTCGAAGGGCTCGTGGCACCATTGTGCACGGTTCGATCCACCTACAGCGTCACAGCCGAGCAAAACGGCAAGGAAGTTGTCCGGATCACCGTTGTCGCCGGTCCATCCCAAAAGCACTGCGCCGTCACGATCGACCGCTTTCGAACGCTCGAGGTATTCACCCCATTCGTAGGACACGATCTCGACGTTGACACCGATCTTGGCAAAGTCGGCCTGCATCAGCTCGGCCATACGGCGTGCGTTCGGGTTATAGGGACGCTGGACCGGCATTGCCCAAATCTTGAGGTCGAGATTCTCGACGCCTGCGGCTGCAAGAGCGGCTTTTGCGGCTTCGGGATCATAGACATCATCGACGATGGCGTCATTATAGGACCACATGGTCGGCGGGATCGGGTTTTTGGCGATCTGACCCGAACCCTGGAACACGACGTCGCTGATCGACTGCTTGTCGATAGCCATGTTCAGAGCGCGGCGCACTTCAGGATTATCAAAGGGCGCGACTTGGGTGTTGTAGGCCAGATAGCCAACGTTAAGACCTTCCTGCTCGAGAACGACCGCGTTCGAATCTGCTTTCATCGCTTCGATGTCGGCAGGGTTCGGATAGGCCATGACATGGCATTCACCAGCCTGAATCTTTTGGTAGCGCACCGAGGCATCGGGCGTGATCGCAAAGATCAGAGCTTCGACCTTGGCCTTGTCACCCCAGTAGTCTTCGTTGCGCACGTAACGGATCACGGCGTCTTTCTGGTAGGCTTGGAAGGTGAACGGACCCGTTCCGATCGGCTCTTGGTTCAGCATTTCAGGGGTGCCAGCCGCCAGCATGGCGTCGGCGTATTCCTTGGACACGATCGAAGCGAAATCCATAGCCATGTTGGCGATGAAGGGCGCTTCGGGACGGGTCAGGTGGAACACGACGGTATAGTCGTCGACCTTTTCGATGCTCTTGATGAGATCGGACATCGACATGGCGCCGTAATATTCCCAAGTGCCGCCCGAAACCTGATTATAGGGGTTCTCGGGGTTGCCCTGACGGTCGAACGAGAAAATCACGTCGTCGGCATTGAAGTCGCGGGTCGGGGTGAAGTTCGCGTTCGAGTGGAACTTGACGCCCTTGCGCAGGTTGAAGGTCACCATGAGGCTGTCGTCGGACACTTCATAGCTTTCGGCGAGACCGGGGATCACTTCTGTGGTGCCGACCTTGAATTCGACCAGTTGGTTATAGATCGGATGGCTCGAGGCATCAAAGGTAGTGCCGGCGGTATAGAGTGCCGGATCAAAGCCTTCGGGTGATCCTTCGGAGCAATAGACGAGTGCCTGGGCATGTGCCGCACCCGCCGTAAGGGCAAAGGCAGCTGCCATGCCGAGCAGTTTGGTTTTGAGTGACATTGAACAATCTCCATGTTGGGATGTCGGTTCCGTGGCCGGTGTCTTCGCACCGTTATTTTCGCTGTGAGCGAAACGTTGACCCTCGCCCGAGGGGAGGGAATTAGAGTTCGGCCTCCCTCGAAATGGGGGGAAGCCGTGTGCTTTGGCTGGGGGTCAGGACACTCAAGGTGCCTGTCCATAAAATCCGAGCGGGTGATCCGGAGCGATTGGCCCACGAATGGGGCAGCTCGCCGCTATAGTGCAGGCTGTCGCCCGTCCGCATCGTAAAGACCTGACCGTCGAGGGTCTGTTCTATCTCGCCTTCGAGAATGTAGATGATCTCTTCACCTTGATGCGACACCAGTTCGGATTCGTATCCGACGGGGACATGCATGATGTAGGATGACATCTCCGAGCCGGGATAGTCATTGCTCAGGGCTTCGTAAGAGATCGAAGACCCCGCAATCGAAAAACGCGCTCTGGAGCCTGCACGGGTAATGGCGTCTTTGGGTTTGTGGCTCTTGATAAAAAACTCGAGCTCGACATCAAGTCCCGCTGCAATTTGCGCCAGAGTGCCCAAGCTCGGGAGGGCCAGATCACGTTCAATCTGGCTCACATAGCCTGTCGAGACGCCTGTTGCGTCACTCAGGCCCTGAAGTGTCAATCCAAGCTGTTTGCGCCTCTTGCGAACAAGCGCGCCGAGTTTGGGTTGCGAGGGTTTTTCTGACGAAGGTGCGAGCATGGGCGCATTTTTTTGACCAATCATTCAAAAGATCAATAAGAATTTACTCAAAAGTAAAAAATTTTTACTTGCCGCAACGTCACCTTAACCGCCTGAAAAGGCATGATTTCCTTTTGATTACATAGAGTTGTCTTGAAGATTCCAGTCTTGTGGCGCAGGAGCTGTGCCTTTCGCTTCATTGCCGAGTGGAACGCAGTTCGATTGCCTGCCCGTGGGCGGTCGGTTAGGTAAAACGGGTCAATTTATCGGTGTTCGGGACATCACAATGTATTGCCAAGGCTTTTGCTTTATCGGGATTGTCCCATGAGCTGTTGCGGTTCAGACGGGCAGCGAGCCGGTGCCGAAGAGCAAGGGGCGGAGGCGCTTCCTCAAGGGCTTGGCGCGATTGCAAGCGCGGCGGGCCCCGAACGGGTCCGATTCAAAGGGTGCCGCAGCCATACGGGCACCAAGACACCTGAACTCCCGCAGGACGGCGAGGGTATCCTGCGCGAGCATCGGCTCAAACCCTTCGAGGTTGAAGCGGTTCCCGTAACCAATGCCCGCTTTGCTGCTTTCGTCTTTGCAACCGGCTATCGCACCGTGGCCGAGCGCTACGGCTGGAGCACGGTGTTTCGCGGGCTTCTTGCGGACCCGTCGTCGGCGCCATCTGGGGGTGGCACGATGTGGTGGAGCGCGATCGACGGCGCCTGTTGGTATGCGCCCGAAGGGGCGGGGTCGGAGATATTCGCGCGCGCCGATCACCCCGTCACCCATATCGCTTGGGAGGATGCTGCCGCGTTTTGCGCTTGGGCGGGGGGGCGATTGCCGACAGAGGCGGAATGGGAACATGCGGCGCGCGGCGGTCTTGCCGATCCGCGCTTTCCTTGGGGCGATCAAGAGCCCGATGATACGGCGTTTTTCCCCTGTAACATCTTTCAGGGCCGTTTTCCCGAAGAGAACACCGCCGCCGACGGATGGGTCGGCACCTCGCCCGTGGGGAGCTATGCGGCCAACGGGGCGGGACTCTTCGATATGGCGGGGAACGTCTGGGAATGGACCTCAGAGCCGTTCCGCATCCGCTCTGCCTCGCGAAATGCGGCCGCGCGCAACGAGATTGCCCAGCGTGAAAAGCAAAAGCTGATGAAAGGCGGGAGTTTCCTTTGCCACATCAGCTATTGCTATCGGTATCGTATCGCGGCCCGTCTTGCCTTGTCTGCGGACAGCGGCGGCTGCAATGCGGGGTTTCGGGTTTTCTACGACGTCTAAGGCCTAGGCTTTTGCCACAAAGTCAATGAGTTCCGAGACGCCGCTATGTCCTTTGCCTTCGGACAGCTCGGCGATGTAATCCTCGCAAACGAGGATCTCCATATCCGAATACACCTCGCGAAGCAGCTCGGGCGTATACATATGCGCAGGATCGCTCGGGCCGCCCGTGCCGCGCCCGACCTGACCGGGGGTATAGCCATGCAGTATGAGGGTGCCACCCGGTTTCAATGCGGTCCGAAGACCCCGAAGCACACCGCGAAGCGCGCTCGGCGGCACGAACTGGATAAAGACCGCGACCACATTGTCGTATTGCCGTGCAGCCCAATCGGTTTCGAAGATGTCTTCCAGACGGTGTTCGAGCGTGACACCGCGCGATGTGGCAAGTGCTTTGGCTTTGCGAATGCCGTTTTCCGCGTAATCGGTTGCCAGAACCTTGTATCCGCGCTCTGCAAGAAAGGTCGAATTGCGCCCTTCGCCATCGGCAACGACAAGAGTTTCGCCCCCTGACACCAGATAGGGCTCGAGCTTGACCAAAGCCTGAGCGGGCTCGGTGCCGAACACATAGTCTTCTCCCGCGAAACGTTGGTCCCAGTGCATATTCGTAAACCTTTATGTTTTCCCTTGCGCTCTAGCTAAGGTGCAGAACGGCTTCTGACCAGTCTCGGTGCTGGTATTTCGCCGAAAACCTGAGAAAGTCAGGCGTAACATGCTGATTCCGTTCAGCGATAGCCCATGGATCAGAAAGGGGAGCCGCGATGAAAGCGCTCGTGCTCGAGAAAAAGGACGTTCTCGCACTTCGGGAGTTTCCCGAGATTTCCCGCGCCGAAGAGGTGCTCGGGCCGCGCGATGTGCGGATCAAACTGCATACCGTGGGCATTTGCGGCTCTGACGTGCATTACTACACCCACGGGCGTATCGCCGATTTTGTGGTGAAAGAGCCGATGATCCTCGGGCACGAGGCAGCAGGCACCGTGATCGAGTGCGGCTCCGATGTAACGCATCTTGCGGTGGGCGATCGTGTTTGTATGGAACCCGGCATACCTGATCCGACCTCGAAAGCGGCGCGTCTGGGCATGTATAACATTGATCCCGCCGTGCGATTTTGGGCGACGCCGCCTGTGCACGGTATCTTGCGCCCGACTTGCGTCCATTCCGCCGATTTCACCTTCAAGCTCCCCGATCATCTCAGCTTTGCTGAAGGCGCGATGGTCGAACCGCTGGCGGTCGGGGTCCATGCCGCGACCAAGGCGCGGATTTCTCCCGGTGATATCGCCGTTGTCTTCGGGGCAGGGCCTATCGGGCTTGTTACCGCTCTGTCCGCGATTGCTGCGGGCTGCGCGCGCGTCTTTGTCACTGATATCGCCGAGGCCAAGCTCGAGATCGCGGGCGCGCTTCATGCGGCGATTACCCCTGTGAACGTGCGCGTTCAAAGCATTGCCGATGTGGTCAAACAGGCCACCGACGGTTGGGGCGCGAATGTCGTCTTCGAGGCGACAGGATCGCCCATTGCCGCCGCGCAGGTGTTCGAGCCTCTTGCCCCAGGCGGCTGTGTCGTGATGATCGGCGGACAGTCCGAGCCGATCAAATACGATGCAGGCGCGGCGATGGTGCGCGAAGCACGGGTCGAGAACATCTTTCGCTATGCCCATGTTTTCCCGCGTTGTGTCGCAATGCTGGCCGCGGGCACTATTGACGTCAAACCCTTGATCACGCGGACATTTGACTTTGACCAGAGTGTCGAAGCGTTCGACATCGCGGCCTCTGCGCCCCCCAAGGATGTCAAAATGCAGATCGTTTTGCCCGATTGACTCTGCATTTGCCATGGCCGAGGCGGAAGGCATTCGCTACTTATGGATGTAAGGCGGCGCGGCCGCGCCCAGTAACGTCGAGAGGGTAGTATGGCAAAGCTTGAACAGCGGATCGCCCAAGGGCGCGGAGACGAAATCGCGGACAAAGTGCTTCGCGGGGGCAGGGTGCTTGACGTTGTGACGGGCGATCTGATCGACGGGGACGTTGCCATCTGTGATGACGTGATCGTCGGGATCGGCGCGGACTATGAAAGCCGCGAGGTGATCGACGTATCGGGCAAGATTCTTGTTCCGGGCTTCATTGACACGCATCTGCATATCGAAAGTAGCCTTGTGACGCCTTACGAGTTCGACCGCTGCGTGGCACCGCGCGGGGTGACGACTGCCATTTGCGACCCGCACGAGATCGCCAATGTCATCGGTCTTGCTGGTATCCGCTATTTCCAAGAGGCAAGCCAGCACACGGTGATGGACATCAAGGTGCAGCTTTCCTCCTGTGTGCCGTCCTCGCATATGGAGACCGCAGGCGCGACGCTTCTTGCCGAGGACATTGCCGAGGTGATGGGCCACCCGTCGAACATCGGTTTGGCCGAATTCATGAATTATCCGGGGGTAATCTTCCGCGACCAAGGCTGCATGGACAAGCTGCACCTTTTCGAGGGGGCGCATATCGACGGTCATTGTCCCCAGCTTTCTGGCAAGGACCTTAACGCCTATATCTCGGCAGGGATCAGAACCGAGCATGAAGCGACCACCGCCGAGGAGGCGCGCGAGAAGCTCCGCAAAGGCATGCGCGTGCTGATCCGAGAGGGGTCGGTGTCCAAGGACCTGATTGCGCTGCAACCCGTTCTGACGGATGTGACCTCGGCCTATATGTGTCTGTGCACCGATGACCGCAATCCGCTTGATATCGGCGAGCACGGGCATCTTGATTACATGATCCGCACCCTGATTGCGCGCGGCACTTCACCGCTTGCCGTCTATCGCGCGGCCTCGCTCTCTGCAGCCGAAGCCTTCGGCCTCAAGGATCGCGGCCAGATCGCACCAGGGAAGCGTGCGGATATTGTGGCAATCGACAGTCTCGAGGGGTGTCATGCCGCACTTGTTCTTTGTGCGGGTGTGGTGGTGGGTGACGCCGCCTTTGCCGCGCGCCGCGTGATTGCGCCTGTGGGCCGCAATTCGGTCAAGGCCCCAAGGGTAGGGGCCGACACGTTCCGCCACGGCGGTAACAATCCCGAAACGCCTGTTATCGGGATCATAGAAGGCAAGATCATCACCGAATATCTGCGCGAAGATATCCCTTCGACCGACGGGGACAAGCGGCCTGATCCCGCTCGTGATCTGATCCGTATCGCGGTGGTCGAACGCCACGGGGTCAACGGCAACACGGCGACGGGCTTTGTCAAAGGCTTCGGGCTCAAGGCGGGCGCGATTGCCTCGACTGTTTGCCATGATCACCACAATATCGCGGCGGTGGGTGTGGATTATGACGATATGGCACTGGCCTCGAACCGTCTGGGCGAGATCGAGGGCGGTTTCGTCGTCGTGCGGGACGGCAAGGTTCTGGCCGAGCTACCGCTCCCTGTGGCGGGGCTCATGAGCCTTGAGAGCTTTGAACATGTTCGTGACCGACTGGTCGAGCTGCGCGAGGCGGCGCGGTCCCTTGGTGTCACCTTGGAGGAACCTTTCCTGCAACTGGCGTTCCTTGCGCTCCCCGTTATCCCCGCGCTCAAAATCACCGATCGGGGGATGGTCGATGTGCACAAGTTTGAGCTGATCTCGTGAGTCTTCTCTTCGTCACGGCCATGCGGAACGAGGCGATCCACCTGACAGAATGGATTGCCCATCATCGCGCCTTGGGGGTGGATCATTTCCTGATCTACACCAACGACTGTGATGATCTGACCACCGATATTCTTGATCGATACGCTGCCGAAGGGATCGTCACCCGCGTTCCAACCCCGAACGGGGAAAAGACCGTCCAATGGCGCGCGCTTCATGCTGCTTCGAGTCATCCTTTGGTAAAAGCTGCCGAATGGGTCGCCTTTGTCGATTGTGACGAATTTTTCTCATTGGCGCAGCCCTACGGCTCTCTGGCCGAGCTGCTCTCCAAGACCCGCGAGGTTGAGGGGATCGCCGTTGCTTGGCGGCTCTTCGGTTCATCGGGGATCGAAAATTGGGACGAGGGCCTCACGATTGAACGATTTACCCGCGCCGCGCCGCTCGATATCGCGCTGCCGTCTGCTTGGTTCTTCAAATCCATCGTGAAACCTGACGTCTTCGGCCGATTGGGGGTTCACCGTCCGCAGCAGAAAAAGGGTGATACGCCCCGCTGGATCAACGGCGCTGGACAGGCTCTCCCCGAAGGTTTCAGCCAGAACCCCAAGCGGATCAATCTTTTCGGTCTGCAAACCAAACCGCCCTTGGTGCAGCTCAACCATTATTCGCTTCGCTCCGCCGAAGAATTCCTCCTCAAACGCCAAAGGGGACTGCCGAACCGCAGCACACGGGCGCTTGATCTGGCCTATTGGGTCGAGCGGAATTGGAACAGCATAGAAGACCTCGGCATGACGCGTCACCAAGAGGCCACCCGCGCCGAAATTGCGCGGCTCGGCGCCATCGCGCCCGACCTTTTGGCCCGCGCCAAGGACGAAGCCCGCGCGCGCATTGCGACGCTTCGCCGTGATCCCGAAGTTGAGCAGTTTCTCTGGATGCTCAAGCTCGCAGGGGACAGCCGCCCCCCACTGATCGATGACACACGGGCGCATCTTGCGCGATTGACGGCGATCCAGAGCGACTAGCGCTTGTGGATCACCGCGACCTGACCACGTTTGTTGATGTTGTATCCGGCGTGAAACACGAAACAGCCCGAAATATCGACGATATGTTTGTTGAACTCGGCTTCGATGCGCGGGTCCGAATGCTTGAAACGCCGTGAGGTCTGAAACCCGTAGAAGAGATCGCGGGTCTTGGTGATCCCGTCATGCTCCATGTTCGGGGGCTGCCAGCGCATGTCCTCGATGATATAGAGCCCGCCCGATTTGAGACGCGGGAAGAGTTCGAGGAATGCGTTCTGTTGGTGATGCGAGGCATGGGAGGCATCATCGATGATGATGTCCATGTCGGGCATGTCCTTGGACGCCTCTTGGATGTTCTCACGGGTGTCCATATCGCAGCGGAAGAACTTGAAGCGCTCGTGCTCGAACCAAGAGAAGTCCGAAATATCAAGCCCATGGATCATCGCACTCGGGAAATACTCGAGCCACATGCGGATAGACGGACAATCGTTCGTCACGCGATCCTTGTCGATCCCGTGCTCTGGTCCGCCGATCAGAAGGCCCATTTCGAGAAAGTTGATCTTGCGGTTCCGATAGGGGAGGAACAGCATTTGGTAAAGCTCGGTATAGCGGTGCTTGGTCGAGCCTTTGTCCGAGCCGAACCGATCCGCCAGATCGGTGAGGTTCAAATGCCCGCGCGTGCGGTCGATCGGCTCGATGGGATTGCCGCTTGCAGCAACGGGAACCGGTTCGGGTTTAAAGGGGGCGGGGACAGCCGCCGCTTTCGCCGTTTTGGTCTTGGCCTTTGGCTCGTCCTTGTCTTTGCCCTTGGCAAAGGTGGTTTTTGGCGGGGGCAGGGGTGCGGCATGCGGGTCGATCCCGTGCTTGGCGATCAAACGGCCCAAAAGGCTATCTGGATGCGGCACGCCGCCCTCGCGCTCGACGATCCGCGCCCGCATACGCCGACCATAGAGGTGCACGGAAAAGGTGTTCTGCGTGATATGGGTTGACGTGTCTTCGCCCGGTTTGAGCATCATACGCCGCTCTTTGAAGGTATAAGGATAGAGA
>JALRIK010000017.1:0-9191 GCA_023255435.1 Marivivens sp. | reverse complement strand
GCCGCTGTCGCGCGCATCCTCAAGCTCGCGCATATAGTCCTCGCCATACCACTCGGGGATCGCGAATTCGTCCTTGGTGTATTCGATAAGCTCGAAAAGCGTGTCGCTATCTTGGGGGAGGCCGAGAACCCCGCCGTTGATATGCTTGTCCGACTCCCAGCCATAGAAATGGCCGTTCGGGGTGGTGAACGGCTTCATGCAATAGGCGTCGGTATCGGCCCAGATCGTGCGATCGCTTTTGGCAAGCATCCGGTAGCGGAAGAGATCCGAGTGAAGCGCGGGGCTTCCTGTGCGCTCGTGCGTAAGGAACCCCTTTTGCGGGAGGATGTCATTGGCATCGGCAAGCTCGATCCCCGCGGGCACGTTCTGGAGCGGTCCGTAGTGGTAAAGCTTCACATGATGGCCCGCATCCACAAAGGATTTGAGGCAGAGCTGTTCAAGATAGCTGAGCGGCCCCTCCATCCAGAGGGCAGCAATCTGGTATTCGGGCGCCGTCATATCGGGGAAAAGGTTCATGCTCTCCGTCTTTCTTTGGTCGGGGGCGAGGTTCTTGCCGCGCGCTCTCCTTGGTGTTGAAGCGACACTAGCGGGTGAACCCTTACCTTGTCCATAACGGGAACAATCAGCGCGGGATTAGTGCGTTGTTTCCGTTCTCTCAACGGTAAAGAAGAAATCTTGCGGCGGGTCCTTGTGGACCGCTTCGTCCGGCACCGAGTCCGGCCCCGCCAAAAAGACGTTCTGGCCGAAGTGGCGGTGCATACGGGCAAGGGTCTGCATCCGGTCCGATGTGATTTCCTGATAGAACTTGGTATAGTTCTCGGTTTCCAGAAGTTCTGCGATCTTGGCCTTATGGGCGGCAACGCAACCCTCGTGCGCGGCGCGAATGTCGGGGTCTTCGAGCATGCGGTCCATCTCGGCACGCACCCGCGGCAAAAGCCGCATGATCGACGTTTCCTGAACGGCGTTGTTGTTCATGCGGAACCAATAGGAAAGTCCCTGATCGCGGTCCACATGGTTCACCCGTCCACGGTCGCGTTTGACAAGAAAGCTTTCGGCAGAGCGGACGGCATAATGGTTAAGTTGCACCATGTCATAGCCATAAGTGCTCTGGGACGAGCGCCAGCCGTTGCGGTAGTAGTTGAGCGGCATCCGCTTGCCCGAACCATTATACCAGCGCACATCATCCCAAAGCTGCGGATTGAGCCCGTTGGGGCGGTGCACACCAATTTTCTTGAACAGCCCGATATTGCGGAAGAGCGTTTTGAATCCCCATGCCTGATGCGGCTTGGGCGTGACCTCTTCTGCGCAGCGGTCAAAGATCGAGATGATCGGCACATCCTCGTATTCATGGACGTCCGCATTGCCAAAAAGCCGCCATGTGCAAGAAATCAGGTTTGCATCGGGCAAACGGGAATAAAGATCGCCCAAGGTGCCGTCGCCGATCTTGACGTTGATATATTCGTCGACGTCCATGCAAATGAGCCAATCGGCCTTTTGATAAAGCTCTTCGCTCTCCGAGGCCTGAAGAGCGGCGTGCTGCGGTTTGAGATCGGTGCCCTTGAAGGGGTTGTCTCGGTGCTGGCAGTAGCCTTTCTCCTGCAAAAGTTCGAGGAATGTATCCGTCCCGTCGTTGCAGTCGTTGGTATAAACAAGAAAACCTTCGACCCCGATCACGCGGTGATAGGCGAGCCATTCAAGGATGAACGGGCCTTCGTTCTTCATCGTGGTGACGATCGTGGTAAAGTTGCTCGTGTAATTGACCTGCGGCTTTTCAAGATCGGGCACCCGCTGCGGGGTATGCCCGAAGGCTTTTTCCATCAGTTCCAAAAGCTGCGGCGCCTCGACGAGCGAGGATTTGGGGACGATCTGGCTGATTTTGTCGTTCGCGTGCCGCACGCCCATACAGCGCAGGAAAGGAAAGGGCGGCATCGCGGCTTCGGCATTGGCGATCCGCGTGAACTTCCAAAAGGCGTCGGATGCAAGCTTGGCAGGGGCAACGCACCAACGCGAGCGCACTTTGGGGGTGTCGAACTGCACACAGATGTGGTCGCCGAATTCGGGGCGCTCGCCCTTTTTCACCGCCCAAGGGTAGCAGTGGCGTCCATGCATCGCGATAACACCGCCCGCGGCGCGCTGGGCGGCATCAAAGACGGTGCCGCGCCCGCCCACAGGGAACAAGAGATCATGCAGATCGAGATTGGCGACCGCGCGTGCACGGGTCAGAAACCTCTGACGCGCGATCTCGAAGATGAGCGGCTCGCCCAAGGGCGCGGTCCAACGGTCCGGCTCGGGAAGCTCCATCCGGTCCTTGCCCGGAGACTCGGCCACGTTGAAGGGGTGCTGTTCAGGCGGAAGCCCCGATTTGCCCATTGGAACCGCACAGCGGACATAGACGACACGGGTGTCGATCTTTTCGGCAACGAGCGCCTCGCGGAGCGTCTCTGCGAAACCGTCGTCCTCTTTGGCTCGCTCGAAAATCACCGCGCCGTTCATTCCGAAGAACCGCCTGTGATACCGAAGCCAGTCCATCACCGCGCCAAGGTGCTCGCCGTTGCGAAAGGCCAAGGCCACATCTCGCCCCGCAAGAAGATCGAGATCATGGGGTAGCGGGGTAAGCTTTTGCGTTTCCGTGCCGATCCTGACCGCCAAGGGGCCAGTCCCCACGAGCCTGAGCATCGACGCTCCGCCAAGGCTCACTTCGCTCTTGCGCTGCAGAGTCGTTGCAATCGCCTCAGGTGCAAGACCGGCCGAGGTGAAAAGAACCGTTTCGCCGCCCTCTGCCTCGATCGCATCAAGGATCGCCCCGCTTTGAAACGGGAGCGCGGCCAGATGCCGGACAAAAACGGGGCTTTCGGTGTCAATCATAGCGCGAGATTTACCGTGATTTTTCTGGCAGTCCAATGGGATGTTGCGACATGCACCCAAAGGCGTTGCGAAATGGACTCGCTTCTTCGGTGTGTCGCTTTCTTATCAAGATTGTTGTCCGAGGCGCTGGAAAACCGATTGCGCCTGACTTATTGTTTCAAAAAGCGGACCAATACGCCGTTAAGTCTTCGAAGAAAGACAAAGGGTATTTTGGTGAAAGGCGACGGGCGGACAACAGGAATGGCGGATCTCGGCGAGACACTTGATAAGGACGAATGGCGACGCGAGCTGATCAAGCTCGGCGACGAACGCGGCTTTTTCAAAGAACTCGGGGACAAACACACCGCGCTCCATGTCCGCGAAGGCTCTACACTCGTTGTGACCTTTGAAAACCTTGACCATGTTTTCGAACACGGGGGCACGCGGCTGCCTTGGGGGTTCGATTTCATCAAGAGCCATGGATGGTCGATCCTTGGCTGATGGCACACGATTGGACGTGGTATCGCGACGACGCTGTGCATGATTTCTTTGACACATTGCGCGATGACGGGTTCTTCGACACCTTTGATCGGGTGGTTTTTTATGGCGCTTCGATGGGCGGATATGCGGCAGCGGCGTTTTCTGCGTCCTGTCCCGGAGCCACAGTGATCACAATCAGCCCCCAAGCCACGCTCGACCGCGACGTCACACCTTGGGAGACGCGCTATAGCAAGGCCTGGGATCGCAATTACCGCGACCGCTATGGTTTCGCGCCCGACATGCTTGCCTCCGCGGACAAGGTTTACCTGTTGTGGGACCCTCTAGCGCCTTTGGATGCGGCTCATGCCGCACTCTTTACAGGCAAGAACATCAAGAGACTTCATTGTCGGCTGATGGGACATCGGATCGCCTCGGCTATGCAGGGGATGGGCATTCTCAAACCCGTGATCTTGCGCGCGATTGCGGGAACGCTGACCGAGCTTGAATTCTATCAGGCTTTGCGCGCGCGGCGCGGCTTTACCCGCTATTTGAAAGAGATGCTGGCCAAAGTGGACGGGCGCGGGAACCCGTGGCTCACAGCGCTCTTTTGCGAACATTACCTATCGACGCGGCGCGGTCCCGCATTCCGCAAAGTGCTCAATAAGGCCATTGCCGACTGCAAAAAGCGCGGTATCACACCGCCGCCATCGGTCAATAAACGGGGGGTCGCATAATGGGACGTAGAGCAAGGCAACTTGACAGTGGCGGGGATACCGTTTCGCGCCGTGAACATGTCCAGCTTTTGCGGGTCGCGGATGTGGGCAACCATTTTCCGGGCAGATTGCCTGAGGAATGGAAAACCCCCTATGCCGTGCGGGACGAGGATTGGCCCGATGCGCGGCGCAAGCCTCAATCGAAATACCTCAGCCGTATCAAGAACATGCGGCGCGCTTTTAACCGCATTCAGCTCTATTTTCCCGAGCTATTAACGCTCCCGCCACAGGATGTTTTCGAGCTTTCGACCGCGCATGGAGCGATGCTCGATATCCTGCGGGACTTTGGGCATCATGTCGTGGGCAACGACTATGTCAACATGGTCGGCGCGTCCGAAGGCGAAGAGGCCCGCGCTCTCTTTCGCAAGGCGAACGACGACAGTTTTTCGCGCAAGACCGATGATTATGGTCTTCCGATCCCCGAAGACGGCAAGATCGACGACTGGCCCTATCGCCCGATTATCGACTCTCTCGGGCTTGATATGGCGCTCTTTGATGCGGGGCGCATGCCGTATCCCTTTGACGACAAAAGCTTCGACTATGTGATGAGTTTTCAGGCGATCGAGCATTACTGCCATCCTAACGACTGGCATCAAGTGGTGGACGAGATGTGCCGCATCTCTCGCAAATGCGTCTTTGTGATGCTCAACCCGATGCTGCCTAACCTTGCGGCGGACAAAGACTATGCCGCCGCCTTCGAGGCATTCCGCGAGTCGATGCGCGGATACGACCGCAACGGCTTCTCTTGTATCGGCGTGCATCTGCATTGGGGGCAGGCGCTGGGTTTCAAGCTGATGGCTTTCTGAAGGGGCGGACGGGGTGCTTATTCTCCATATTGGATCACCGAAGACCGGAACCACCGCGTTGCAGCAATTCTTGCATTCGAACGCGGATGCCCTTCGCAAAGCGGGCGTGAATTATATGACTGCGGCGCGCACTCATATCGCGCACAACCCCTTGGCCCAAGCGGTCCCACAAGGCAAAGCCGCCGAGCTTGTCGCGCAGATCGTCGAGGAATACGACGCAAATCCAGACATGACCCACGTGGTGTCCTCGGAAATTATGTTCCGTGTCGTGGTGGCCAATGGGCTCAGGGGGTTGTTTCCCGATCACATCGCCCGAAACACCAAAGTGATCTGTTATTTGCGCAGGCAGGATCGCTATGCCGAGGTGCTCTATAAACAGTTGGCCAAGAACGCGCTCGTTCCCAACGACCGCACGTCCTTCCTTGCGGGGCAGATCAAAAAGCTCGCCTTTACCAATTTTCTCGATGTCTACGCAGAGATGTTCGGGACCGAGAATATCCGCATCAAACCCTTTGACCGCAAGGCGTTCAAGGACGGCGATATCGTGGCCGACTTTGCCGAGGATATGCTCGGGCTGTCGGACCTGAGTGCCTTTGACCGCCCCACACGCGAGGCCAACAAAAGCATGTCGGTAGAGCTGAGCGAAATGCTCGGAGCCATTTCCTTTGATAAGACAGCGAATGTGCGCCAGCTGATCCGTGTGCTTTCGACCTATGACGACCCGCTGCTCTTTTCCAAGAACGATACCTTCTCGCTCGAAAGCCGCGTGACCTTGATGAACGAGCTGGCACAGGACAACGAAAAGCTCCGCGCCACCTATGCGCCGCACTTGCCGCAGCTTTTCGATATGAGCGATTTGGACAGTGGGGTCGAAGATGTGGAGCTTGAGCCGCGCAACGTGAGGGCGCGGGCCTTGGCAGGGTCGCGTGCCTTGGGACGTGCCATTCTCGAAGTGACCAAGATGCAGGCGCAGGCCGCCATCGCCAAAGCAGTGCAGGGGGCGGCACTTGCCCAGCCAGAACCCGCAGAGAGTGAAGACGATGACGACGGTATGGTCACGGTGTCGAGCGATGACATGCCGCCCGCATGGTTCGTCGATATCGCACCGCCTAAACCCGCGACAGGGTTTTACCGTAAACTCAACCACCATGGCGCTGCCTTTGTGGATCGGGGGCGCAAACAGCTTCTCGTGACCTTCGAC
This sequence comes from Marivivens sp., assembly GCA_023255435.1. Lineage (GTDB taxonomy): Bacteria > Pseudomonadota > Alphaproteobacteria > Rhodobacterales > Rhodobacteraceae > Marivivens. Next base: position 3,087 of record JALRIK010000017.1, on the reverse strand, counting down.
AACCTGCACAACGTCGGCGATCCGCGCATCAATCGCACGCTTTGGGCCGAGAAATTCGCAGCCGATCAGGGATGGTCGTTCCTTGGGGTCTTTGCGCAGGCGCCCGTGTGGTATCGCGATTCCGAATTGATCGAGATGTTCGAAGACCTTCGGGAAAACGGGTTCTTTGCCTCATTCGACAATGTCGCCTTTGCGGGCACCTCGATGGGGGCCTTTGCGGCATTGAGTTTTTCAAGTTGTGCGCCGGGGTCCACGGTGCTTGCCTTTAGCCCGCAATCCACTCTTAATAAAACGCTGGTCCCTTGGGAAACCCGTTTTGCCAAAGGGCGCGCGGCTGACTGGAGCCTTGCCTTCAGCGATGCCGCAAACGAAATCGCAACGGCCCGCGATATCCAGCTTTATTACGATCCGTTTTTCGAACCTGACCGGAAACAGGTCGAGCGTCTCCAAGGTGCGAATGTACGCCATTTCAAATGCTTCGGCTTTGGGCACAAGTCCGCTCTTGTCCTCAACCGCATGGGGCATCTCAAGACGGTGATGAAATCAGGCATCGAAGGCACGCTTGCCGCGTCGGATTTCTATCCGATGATCCGCGACCGTCGGAATATCCGTCTTTACCTCACCGAAATGCAGGCGCATCTCGAGGCCAAGGGCATGACCGAGCGCTCGGAACGGCTCAAGGCCGCCTTTCGCAAGCGTCAGAGACAAAGCGGCGATTAGCGATATTCTTTTGCTCAAAATTTCGGCAAATAGCCTGAATTTGCGGCGCATTGCCCCGGATTGATGCCGAGTGACGCAATTTTAAGCGCGCTGCATTGATGATCCTGTCCCCGTTGTTTTTGATCCCAACAGGAATAGGGGAAGCCATGCCGGACGGGACTCAGATCGCTGCGATGCAACGTGCTCGGGGACGGGTTGCTCTGCGCTTTGCGGGAGAGCGGCACCGCCTTGTCGATCTGCATCAGTCGGGATGTCTCAAGGCGATGATGCCGCGCAATCACACCGCCGAGCCGGATGTCGTTCTGATCAACACGGCTGGCGGGCTGACGGGCGGCGATCACCTTAATATCTCGGCAAGCGTCGAGACGAGCGCACGGCTCAATATCGCGACCCAGACTGCCGAGCGGGTCTATAAATCGACAGGCCCGATGGGGCGCGTCTCGGTTGATCTGACCATTGGGGCGGGCGGCGCGATCCACTGGATGCCGCAAGAGACGATCCTTTTCGACCGCTCCGCACTCGGTCGCTCGATCACGGTCGACATGCAGGACACCTCCGAGTTGCTGATCGTCGAGCCTTTGATCTTCGGGCGCCGCGCCATGGGAGAGACCCTTTCGCATTTCTCGATTTCGGATCAATGGTGTATTCGTCGTTCTTCACGCATTGTCCATGCCGAGGCGACCCGTTTCGAAGGCGGTCTCGGCGATCTCTCAGGGCTGGCCGCGCTTGGGGATTGCTGCGCTGTCGCGACCATTCTTTTCGTCAAGCAGGGTGCGGAAACTCGTCTTGACGAAGCGCGCGCGATCCTTCCCGATGCGGCATTTTCCGCCACCAAGGACCGTTTGATTGGGCGTCTGGCCGCCTCTGATCCACGCCTCCTTCGGGGACGCCTGATCCATTTTCTCACCCGTTTCCGCTCTGCGCCGATGCCGCGCGTCTGGACTATGTAAGGAGCCGTCATGAACCTCACGCCGCGTGAAAAAGACAAATTGCTGATCTCAATGGCGGCAATCGTCGCCCGCAACCGTCTTGCCCGAGGGGTCAAGCTCAATCACCCCGAGGCCATAGCCCTGATCACCGATTATGTGGTCGAAGGTGCGCGCGATGGGCGCTCGGTGGCCGATCTGATGGAAGCGGGGGCGCATGTGATTTCCCGCGAAGACTGTATGGAAGGCATCGCCGAGATGATCCACGACGTGCAGGTCGAGGCGACCTTTCCCGACGGCACTAAGCTCGTCACCGTTCACCACCCCATTCGCTAGGAGGCAAAGATGATCCCCGGAGAGCTCATGCCCAAAGCGGGCGAGATTACACTGAACCAAGGCGCCGAGGCGATCACGCTTCTGGTTGCCAATACAGGCGACCGTCCTGTTCAGGTCGGAAGCCACTACCATTTTGCCGAAACCAATCCTGCGCTCCGTTTCGACCGAGAGACCGCCCGCGGCATGCGGCTCGATATCGCTTCGGGCACTGCGGTCCGTTTCGAGCCGGGGCAAGAGCGCGAGGTTCAGCTAATTCCCATCGGCGGCGACCGCGTTGTTTTCGGATTTAACCAACACGTTATGGGAGCGCTCTGATGCCGGCTCAAATCTCTCGCGCGACCTATGCCGATATGTTCGGTCCCACCACGGGGGATCGTGTGCGGCTTGCCGATACGGATCTGATCATCGAGGTGGAAAAGGACTTCACCACCTATGGCGAAGAAGTCAAATTTGGTGGCGGCAAAGTGATCCGAGATGGCATGGGCCAGTCGCAACGCACCCGCGCCGAGGGGGCGGTGGATACGGTCATCACCAATGCGCTGATCGTGGACCACACCGGGATATATAAGGCGGATGTCGGTCTCAAGGACGGGCGCATCGCGGGCATCGGCAAGGCAGGAAACCCCGACACGCAAAGCGGCGTGACGATCATTATAGGCCCCGCCACCGAAGCCATCGCGGGCGAGGGCTGTATCCTTACCGCAGGAGCCATCGACAGCCATATCCACTATATCGCGCCGCAGCAGTTCGACGATGCGCTCCATTCGGGCGTAACCACGATGATCGGCGGCGGCTCGGGGCCAGCGCATGGCACGCTTGCCACGACCTGCACGGGCACATGGCATATCGGGCGGATGCTCGGGGCCTTTGACGGGCTCCAGATGAATACGGCCATCGCAGGCAAGGGCAACGCCTCGCTCCCTGCGCCACTGCGCGAAATGGTGAGTGCAGGGGCGTCCTGCCTCAAGTTGCACGAGGATTGGGGCACAACCCCTGCGGCCATCGACTGTTGTCTTTCTGTTGCGGACGAGATGGACGTCCAGGTGATGATCCACACCGACACGCTCAATGAATCGGGGTTCGTCGAGAACACAGTCGCGGCAAT
>JALRIK010000179.1 GCA_023255435.1 Marivivens sp. | reverse complement strand
CTTGAGGATGTAGAGGATCAGGCCAAGGAAAAGCACGGCAAGGACGAAAATCGCGATGCGGATATAGCTGATCGAGACCACGTCATTGAAGACCAAGGCCCCGTCGAGCCACGAAGGCGAGGTCAAAGGGCGCGCTTGGGTGCCGAAAATGTTCTTGGCAAGCTGTTGCAAAGCCACGGAAATCCCGAAGGTGGCAAGAAGTGTCTCGAGCGGGCGGTGATAGAGATGACGGATCACCAGACGCTCCATCGTCACGCCCGCCGCAAAGGTGATGGCAAAGGCCACAGGGAGCGCGACGAGGATCGAGACCGTGTAATCGGGGATCACCTGCTGGATCACATAGCCCGTATAGGCGCCCATCATGATGAACTCCCCATGGGCCATATTGATCACGCCCATCACGCCAAAGGTGATGGCAAGTCCGATGGCCGCAAGGAAATAGATCGAGGCAAGCGACAGACCGTCAAGCGTCAGGTCGGCGATCTGCATCAGCCCCACGCGGGTTTCGATCCCGTTCAGCGCATCAAGCGCAGCGGCGGTCACTTCAGCATCAGGTTCGGCGTATTGAGTATAAAAGACATGCGAGGCGATTGCCGCATCGCGCACCTCGTCGGTGACAAAGGGCGGCACAAGACCGACCTCGGCCAAAGCGGAATAGGCCCTGATCCGTGCCTCTTCGGTATCGAGCTGGTGCACGGGAATGCCCGCCACTTCGCCTTCTACGATATTGGCGACAAGCGCCGCCTTGAGCGCCTCGGGCGTGATGCGCGGCTGCGCCAGACCTGCGGCGGCAAGCTCGGCATAGGCGGTTTCGGCGTCCATGTCCTTTGAAACGCGGCGGATCGCGGCGATATTGCCTTCGGGCGCGGTGGCCGCGACGCCATCGGTGGACACCAGAAGCTGGTTGAAGACGGCACGCACATCCACGCTTACGTCTTGGGACAGTCGTTCGATTGCAGCGATCCGCGCCTCACTGTCATCGCCAAAGCGTGCGGTGACGATGTCGAGAAGACGCGTTTTGCGGGCAAGGATCGCAGCATCCGGTTCGCCCTCGATCGAGGCGGCAAGTGGCGCGAGTTGCTCTGCACTGGGGTCGCGCGCGATCGAGTCGAGCGCCGCCGTGCGTGTCGATGGATCGGGGTCAGACAGCTGGAACTGGACGAGTGCGCTCCCTAGGACCCCGCGCACACCGGCATTGGGTTTGAGCTGTTCAAGGTCGCGCTTGTAGGCGGTGCCGACCTCTTGACCCGTTTCAATATCGACGAGCGTGAGCGGGTCCGATCCCGTTACATAGTAGAAAAGCCCGTCCGTTTTGCTTTGGTAAACATCTTTGTTCTGCCAGCGCAGGAGGAATTCGGGAGCGGCTTCGAGCCCGCTTTGGGCGAGATCCTGCACCACCACTTCGACGGATCGGCGAGAGGGCGTGGCGACCTCGTCTGCGTGGGTTTGGAGAAGGGACTGAAGATCTTGCGCTGCGGCCGAAAGAGCACCAAGGCTCAGGGCGCAAGCGATCATAAGGGCGCGGAACATGAGCGCTCTCCTTGGGGCGGCGGGGCCGCGAGGGGGTATTACGAAGAGGAAAAGACAGGCAGGGAGCGACGCACGCCCCCTGCCCTTTGGCGACTTAGTAGTTCGAGGTCAGCTGAACACAGGTCTGTGTTTCGGTGTTATACATACCGCAACCAAGGTCCTTCCAATCCGAGATGAGAACAGCGCTCTCGGGGAGGTAGTCGGTCCAAGCATCGCCCGCCACTTCTGCGGTCTGGCTGATGATGTCGAACTGACCGTCTGCGCGGATTTCACCGATCAGGACGGGCTTGGAGAGGTGGTGGTTCACGTTCATCACGGCGGTGCCGCCCGTGAGGTTCGGGAACTCTTGACCATACATCGCGGTGCGAACGGCATCGACGTCCGTGGTGCCTGCTGCGGTCACAGCGTTCGCCCACATGTTGAAGCCGATGTAATGCGCTTCCATCGGGTCGTTGGTCACACGGGCTTCGTCTCCGATGAACTCGTGCCAAGCCGAGATAAAGGCCTCGTTCTCGGGAGTTTCTGCCGACATGAAGTAGTTCCAGGCGGCAAGGTGACCGACGAGGTTCGAGGTATCGAGGCCCGAAAGCTCTTCTTCACCGACCGAGAAGGCTACCACGGGGATGTCTTCAGCCGAAACGCCTTGGGCGGCGAGTTCTTTGTAGAAGCCGAT
>JALRIK010000178.1 GCA_023255435.1 Marivivens sp. | reverse complement strand
TTTTACGCCCGTTCACGTCAACTCGCCTCGGCGCTTGCAACGCGTGGGATCGGGCGGGGTGATACGGTTTCTGCGCTTCTTGCCAATACGCCTGCAATGTTAGAGGCACATTACGGCGTGCCGATGTGCGGCGGAGTGCTGCACTCGATCAACACGCGTCTTGATCCGGCGATTATCGCGTTCCAGCTCGATCATGCAATGGCGCAGATCGTGATTGCGGACCGAGAATTTATGCCTTTGTTGCAAGAGGCTCTTGCGCTGGCCAAGGCGACACCGCTCGTCATCCAGTATGACGATCCCGAATTCAAAGGCGAAACACCCGCTACCCAAGTGCTTGACTACGAGGCCTTTGTCGCGTCTGGCGATCCTGCCTTCGATTGGCTTATGCCGCTTGATGAATGGGATGCGATCTCGATCAACTACACATCTGGCACGACGGGCGATCCCAAGGGTGTGGTTTCTCACCACCGTGGGGCCTATCTTCTTGCTCAGGGTAATGCATTGACGACATCGATGCAGAAGCACGCGGTCTATCTCTGGACACTGCCGATGTTCCATTGCAATGGTTGGTGTTTCCCCTGGACGATGTCGGCGATCATCGGCACCCATGTGTGTCTTCGTCAGGTGCGGGCCGAGCCGATCTGGTCGGCCCTCGCAGAAGAGAAGGTCTCGCATCTTTGCGGTGCCCCAATCGTTATGTCGCTCCTTATCTCTGCACCCGAAGAGGAAAAGCGGAGCCTCGATCACAAGGTCCAGTTCTTCACAGCTGCAGCCCCGCCGCCCGAAAAGCTGCTTGCCGATATGAATGATGCTGGCTTCGAGGTGACCCATCTTTATGGCCTAACCGAGACCTATGGCCCCGCTGTCGTCAACGATTGGCACGCGGAATGGTCGGAAAGACCGAGAGCCGAGCAAGCCGCGCTCAAATCTCGCCAAGGGGTGCGCTATCTCCCGCTCGAAGAGCTTGATGTTCTTGATCCCGAAACCCTCGTGCCCGTGCCGCGGGATGGCAAAACGATGGGTGAGGTGATGTTCCGCGGGAATTTGGTCATGAAGGGCTATTTCCGTAACCCCAAAGCCACGCAAGAGGCATTCAAGGGCGGATGGTTCCATTCGGGCGATCTTGGGGTGCGCTATCCCGACGGTTACATCCAACTCAAGGACCGCTCCAAGGACATCATCATTTCGGGCGGGGAAAATATCTCTTCGATCGAAGTCGAGGAAGTTTTGTATCGGCATCCGGATGTGAGTGTCGTTGCGGTAGTCGCCATGCCCCACGAGAAATGGGGCGAGACTCCTTGCGCATTTGTCGAACCTGTCGCGGGACGCAGCATCGAAGCCGAGACCCTGCGCCAATGGTGCCGCGAACACTTGGCCGCCTATAAGGTTCCAGGTCGGTTCGTCTTTACCGAGATCCCGCGCACATCCACGGGTAAGATCCAGAAGTTCCAGCTGCGCGAGAGGGCAAAATTGTAACGACCTACCGAAAACCTGCTCGCGCCATAAGAAAGGAAAGAGTTCTGAGTTTGACGATGGCTGAGAACATCAAACGTTGGACAGCGAAGCGCAAAACAGCGCTCGTGATTGAGATTGTAGAGGTGGTTCGGGAAATTTGAACAGGTGAGTTAGGTGGTTTTTCCGCTCCCAATCCGGCATTTTTTCCGGGACGAAGGAGTGAAGATGACAAGACGACCGAGACGGAACCATAGCCCTGCTTTCAAGGCAAAAGTCGCGCTGGCTGCATTGAAGGGCGACAGAACGATGAGTGAGCTGGCGACACAGTTCGACGTGCATCCCAACCAGATCAAGCTATGGAAGGATCAGCTTCTGGATGGTGTCCCTGACGTGTTCGACGATAAGCCGAGGAGCAAAGAGCCAGAAATCGACGTCACCTCCTTGCATGCGAAGATCGGCCAGCTGACACTGGAAAATGATTTTTTAGAAGGAGCGCTCGCCAAGGCCGGTCTCCTGCCGAGCGCAAAGAAATGACAGATCGCACCCACAAGCTGAGCCTGGCGCGCGAAGCCGGACTTCTGGGGATCAGCCGTGGCAGCATGTATTACGCGCCGCGCCCAGTCAGCGAGGCGGAGCTCAAGCTGATGCGCCGGATCGACGCGTTGCACATGGACTATCCCTTCGCGGGCAGCCGAATGATGAAGGGGCTCTTGCGCCAGGAAGGCTTTTCCACTGGGCGCCTGCACATGGCCACGCTGATGAAGCAGATGGGCATCGATACGAACCGAATCAAAGTTATCCATGATAACGAT
>JALRIK010000177.1 GCA_023255435.1 Marivivens sp. | reverse complement strand
ACCGACCGATGCTCGCGCCCAGCAATCCCCCTGCCCCCGGCACCGTTTTTCCGCGTGACGAGAACGGATTCATCCTTGCGACCCCCGAAGGCACTGTGATGCCCGACGGCGTGATGGTTTATGCCCGCAAGCCTGATGTGATCCCGCCTCTCCGCCCCGCCCTGCCCGAGCCTGACGCGACCACTGCCCAAACCGAGGTCGAGGCAGATAATCCACTTGCGGGCTTCAGGCCCAAAGAACGTCCCGACACGCTTGCCGAAAAAATCGAGCGCGAAGCGCTCGGCGGATTCACGAATGACGAACTGGCGTCCCTGCGTCCGCGACTACGCCCCGAAGGACTAGCGCCCCCGCCCGCCGCCGAACCGGACCCAACCGTGGATGAGGCTGTGGCGAGCGCTCTTGCTGCAGCTCCCACGTCTGATGTTGCCGCAATCGCTGCCGCGATCGCCACTTCGGCACCGCCGCCGAGCAGCCTTAATAATGCGACGAGCGCGGCTGTCGCCTCTTCTTTGCGTCCCGATACCCGCCCCCGCAATTTTGCCACCATCGTCCAAGCCGCCCGCAGCGCCCCCGCCGTAGCGGTAGAGCCCGCCGCAGTGGTCAGCCCATCGGGTCCCAGCCCGCGCAGCGTTGCTTCTGCCGCTACACAAAACGGCGCGATCAACCTGCGTGAAATGAATTTGATCGGCGTTTCGGGCACATCCAACCGACGCACCGCAATCGTGCGGATGAGCAACGGGCGGTTTCTTCGCGTCGGAGTCGGCGATGGAATAGATGGCGGACAGGTAACAGCCATCGGGGAAAATGCCCTGAATTACGTCAAGAACGGGCGCACCTATTCGCTCCAGATGCCCTAAGGGCAGGTAAACTCCTCCTTCTTTCAAAAACACCTATATTGTTTCAAGAAATTGAAACGGAATCCTCTGTAACTGCGTTGAACCATCAGGGCAGTTCAGCGATACCAAAGTTATGGAATCCTTTCTCTTTCAGGCCACAATTTATCTGGGTGCGGCAGTTATCGCAGTGCCTCTGGCTGCGCGGCTCGGACTTGGCTCGGTGCTGGGCTATCTCTTGGCGGGGGTCGTTATCGGCCCGCTGACGGGACTTGTGGGAAGCGAGACCCAAGATCTCCAGCATTTTGCCGAATTCGGCGTTGTGATGATGCTCTTTCTCATCGGTCTCGAGCTTGACCCAAAGACATTGTGGCAAATGCGGACCCGGCTTCTCGGGATGGGCGGCGTTCAGGTGACGCTCACGGCGATGGTGCTAATGGCGGCGGCCTATCTCATGGACGAGACGTGGCAAACCTCGATTGCCGTCGGCCTTATCCTCTCACTCAGCTCGACTGCAATCGTGCTGCAATCGCTGTCGGAAAAGGGACTCATCCAAACGGCAGGAGGGCGCAATGTTTTTTCGGTGCTCCTGACACAGGATATTGCCGTTATCCCGATGCTTGCCTTTCTCCCGCTCCTTGCGGTTAGCTCGACCGTCACGCTTGCCCCCGACGGATCTGTCAAACGGGCGATTGATGCGACAGACGCGGGGCACCATGGTCTCTCGATCGTCGAGGGGCTGCCTGCATGGGGCGTGACGCTCGTCACCTTCGGCGCGGTGGGCGTAATCGTGCTTGCAGGGGTCTACCTTACGCGGCCCGTCTTTCGCTATATCCACCACGCAAAACTGCGCGAGATGTATACTGCACTTGCGCTTTTGATGGTGGTGTCGATCGCAGTCCTGATGAACCTTGTCGGTCTCTCGCCCGCGCTCGGCACCTTCCTTGCGGGTGTGGTGTTGGCCAACTCGGAATTCCGACACGAGCTTGAAAGCGACCTTGAGCCGTTCAAGGGGCTTTTGCTCGGTCTCTTTTTCATCACTGTCGGAGCAGGGTTCAACTTCACAGCGTTTTTCCGTGAACCGCTCGACATTCTCGGGCTGACGCTTTTGCTGATCGTGGTCAAAGGCGGCATTCTTTACGCCCTTGCCCGTATCTGGAAACTTGCGCCGCGCGATCGCTGGCTCTTTACGCTCGGACTGTCCCAAGCGGGGGAATTCGGCTTTGTCCTGATCTCGTTTTCTCTGGCCACAGGCGTATTGACCGGGGCATTGGGTCAAAGGCTCTTGTTGATCATCGCGCTCTCGATGCTCATCACACCGCTGCTCTTCATTCTTTATGAATTCCGTATCAAACATCTCAAGTCGCCCGAAACCGATACCGCGAGCGATGAGATCGATGAAACCGGCACAGTGATCATCGCGGGGATCGGCCGCTTCGGTCAGATCGTGAATCGCTTGATCCAGAGTGCGGGGTT
>JALRIK010000176.1 GCA_023255435.1 Marivivens sp. | reverse complement strand
CAAGTCGCAGACTTCGGCCTCGTCGCCGACCTCTTCGACGCCGTGCCGGAACTGACCGCGAAGGTCTGATCCTTCGGGACAAATGACATAATAACAAAACCCGCGCTTTTAGCGCGGGTTTTTTCATGGCCGATTGATCAACGGAACGATCTTCTGAGCTGCAATCGCATGGGCACTGACAGGAAGACGTTCGGCAGCGGCTGGCATCTCACCATCAGGCACAATCAGCCCAGCGCATCCGTCAGGAACCATGGGTTCAACCTCAACAATCCCTTTCACCAGCGGCCTCAACATTTGCACCATCGATCGCGTAATAAACATCGGGTCGCCGCGAAACGGGTCTGATCGCTGATACCAAGGGGCATTCGTGAGCGGCCGATCCGACCACCAGAGCAGCACCACACGCCGCCCGACCGTCGTCAACATTGTCCGCATCCGCGACAACCACGCCAATTCGAGCTCTGCTTGGATCGTTGCAAAACGCTTAGGTGATTTCAGGAAAAGCGCGGACAGCATATGCCGCGTAAAACTATACTCAGTGAAATCGATATCAGGATAAAGTGCGCGCATTACGGTCGACGCCTCAATTAGGCGATCATTCCTGCGGGGATGAACGCGATAGAACCTATTCGATAGGTTTTGAGCACCTGTAATTTGGATCACGGAAAGCTCCGCACGACGACAAAGCTCCATCATCGTGGGATCATTCAACTGAACGTCCACTGATCCGTTCGGAACCCCTAAGTTAACGCAACTGCGCTTTATTTCACGTTCAACCAAAGCTGGAAGCGGCCTCTCGACATACTTCCCAAAGACATCCGTGCCGCCCACAAAAGTGATATACGGCTTGTCCGTCGGACGCTTGGGCCCGCGAAACAGTAATCGCGACCCACCATACCTACACACAGCATAATCGAGGCCCGCTGCCTCCAGTTTTTCATGTCTCATGGCTCCCACCAGTTTTCACTCACCACTGCTGAGAGTCGGCCCCAAACCTTGCCAAATGGATAAACTTGGGAATTAGAACAATGTTTAAGGAAACTGCCGCCTTGAACGTTTGCCCATTGCGGACATATGGTTCCCCAGAACAGATCAGAGGGCAAAGCCATGGCGATTAACAAAGTAGGCGTTGTCGGCGCAGGACAGATGGGCAACGGCATTGCTCACGTGTTTGCGTTGGCCGGATACGATGTGATGATGACTGACATCAGCGCGGACGCCTTGGCCGCTGCCGTCGCATTGATCGACAAAAACATCACGCGCCAAGTGGCCAAAGGTGTCGTCACCGAGGAAGACAAAGCCGCCGCAATGGGCCGTATCTCGACGACGCAAACGCTCACTGATCTTGGGCCTTGCGATCTGATCATCGAGGCAGCGACTGAACGCGAAACGGTCAAGCAGGCGATTTTCGACGAACTGCTCCCTCATATCACGCCGACAACGATCCTCGCATCAAACACGTCGTCCATTTCGATCACGCGTCTCGCCAGCCGCACGGATCGACCCGAAAAGTTCATCGGCTTCCACTTTATGAACCCAGTGCCCGTGATGCAGCTGGTCGAATTGATCCGTGGCATCGCAACCGATGACGAGACTTACCAGCAATGTCAGGAAGTCGTTGAAAAGCTCGGCAAAACCTCCGCAACGTCCGAGGATTTCCCTGCATTCATCGTGAACCGCATCCTGATGCCGATGATCAACGAAGCCGTCTATGCCCTTTATGAGGGCGTGGGTAATGTGTCCTCCATCGACACATCGATGAAACTGGGCGCCAACCACCCGATGGGCCCACTGGAGCTCGCCGATTTCATCGGCCTCGACACTTGTCTGGCGATCATGAACGTTCTTCACGAAGGCCTCGCGGATACGAAATACCGCCCTTGCCCGTTGCTGACCAAATACGTTGAAGCAGGTTGGCTAGGTCGCAAAACCAAACGTGGTTTCTACGACTATCGCGGCGATAAGCCCGTTCCAACCCGTTAATCACATGCGTTCAATCCCGCTATGATCGAATGGCAGGACGAAGGCGCTCTTCTTGCTTCGCGCGTGCATGGCGAGACCTCGATGATTATCGAGGTTTTTACGCCGTCCAGAGGGCGTCATGCAGGCGTAGTGCGTGGGGGTGCAAGCCGCAAAATGGCGGCAACGCTTCAGCCCGGCTCGCAGGTTTCAGTGACATGGAAAGCCCGCCTCGACGATCACCTTGGTAGTTTTACGATTGAACCGCTGCGTAGTCGGTCGGCGCAGGTGATGTCAGACCGGCTCGCACTTAGCGGGCTTGGGGCAGTTTGCGCCCTACTATGCCAATCCTTACCAGAGCGTGAGAAACATGAACCGCTCTATAACCGGACTGTGCAACTTCTCGATCTTCTAGGTCAGAACGACGTTTGGCCGCTC
>JALRIK010000175.1 GCA_023255435.1 Marivivens sp. | reverse complement strand
GCGGTGATCGGTCATGCGACCTTGGGGGAAGTTATAGGTGCGGATGCGCTCCGAGCGGTCGCCTGTTCCAACTTGCGACTTGCGATCCGCTGACCGTTCATCGGCAAGGCGCTGGCGCTCCATATCGAAGAGCCGCGTCTTGAGAACTTGCATCGCGATCTCGCGGTTGCGGTGCTGGGATTTCTCGGAAGAGGTCACAACGATCCCCGACGGAATATGCGTGATCCGCACGGCCGAGTCGGTGGTGTTCACGTGCTGGCCGCCCGCACCCGAGGACCGCATCGTGTCGATGCGGATGTCATTGGCGCTGATCTGGATGTCCACGTCCTGCGCTTCGGGCAGAACCGCGACAGTGGCCGCCGAAGTGTGGATACGCCCGCCGCTCTCGGTTTCGGGAACCCGCTGCACTCGGTGCACGCCGCTTTCGTATTTGAGACGGGCAAAAACGCCGTCCCCAACGACGCGGGCCGTGACTTCCTTGATGCCGCCAAGCTCGGTTTGCTGTTCTTCTAGGATTTCGAACTTCCAGCCCTGCCCTTCGGCATATCGCTGATACATCCGCAACAGGTCCCCCGCGAAAAGCGAGGCCTCATCCCCGCCCGTTCCGGGACGGATTTCGATAAGCGCGGGACGGCCATCGGCGGCATCTTTGGGCAAAAGCGCAAGCTGGACCGCCCGCTCTTTTTCCTCGCGCTCCTCTTTAAGACGGGGAAGCTCTTCCTCGGCAAGCTCGCGCATGTCGGGATCACGTAGCATGGCTTCGGCTTCCCCCAGATCGGCGATCACGCGGCGATAATCGGTGATGGTTTCCACCACGGGCTTGAGCTCGGAATATTCTCGGCTCAATTCGGCGATTTCAGCGCCCGAAACCCCGCTCGAGAGTTTGGCCTCTACGAACTGGAACCGCGCGATGATCTGGTCAAGTTTGTCATTGGGTATCATGGCTCTGCTTTCCCTTATGGGATGCAAGCCGTCAAGTGGGTCAAAGCCCCAATTCGCCGAGCCATGCCTTTACGCGTCTGCTGTTCACGCCCATATCCGAGCGCCCGAAGCGAAGACGCGCCTCGATCACCAACTTACCGTCAGTCAACGAAACCGTCGTGTAGTCGGGAAACCCCCAAAGAAGCGAGCGGGTCTCATAGGTGATCCGCCCCTCCTCGACCGAACCAGCGATCCGCTTGGTGCGCGGCGTGGCAAGCGCAACGCGCTCGACATCAAGCAAGGTGACGGACCCCGCTTCGCGCACCGCGGTAAAGCCGCCCATCTGCGGGTAATCCCCCACATCAAGCGCCTGAGGCGCGACATGCCAATCCTCGACGCTCGTGGGGGAGAGACGCACGTAAAAGAGCGCAAAAACAAAAGCGGCGAGGATCAGAAATACGGCGGTTTTCACGAAGGATCAGTCCTTGTTGCGGTGCTTTAGGTTCCAACAGTAGAGCGCGCAGAGCTCCATGGCCACATGTGCCCCTGCAACAGCCGTGATATTTCCGTGATCAAAGGGCGGCGAGACCTCGACCACATCCGCGCCGACAAGGTTGATCCCCGCAAGATCTCGCAGCATCGCCGCCGCCTGCCAGCTTGCCAGGCCGCCCCAGACAGGCGTTCCCGTTCCGGGGGCAAAGGCAGGGTCAAGCGCGTCGATGTCGAAGGTGATATAGGTCGGACGGTCGCCGACCATCTTTTTCGCCTCTTCAACCACCCAAGCAGTGCCTTTTTCGTGCACCGTGCGGGCATCGATATAGCGCATACCCTGATAGTCCTCGCATTCGGTGCGGATACCGATCTGGAGCGAGTGCTCTACATCCACGAGGCCTGTCTTGACGGCCTTATACATAAACGTCCCGTGATCGAGACGGTCCATGTCGTCGTCCTGCCAGAGGTCGGAATGCGCGTCAAAATGGATCACCGCAACGGGACCGAACTTTTCGGCATAGGCGCGCAGGATGGGGAGCGTCACAAAGTGATCCCCGCCAAGCACGACGGACCCCGCCCCTGCATTCAAGATTGTGCGGATGTGATCGGTGAGCTTTTCGGGAAAGCTTGGCGTATGGGCATAGTCAAAGGCCAGATCACCGTAGTCGATGATCGAATATTCGCCCAGCGGATCAAAACCCCAACCATAGGGCGGGTCATAGGGCTGAAGCGTCGAAGCCTCGCGGATCGCGCGGGGGCCAAAGCGCGGTCCGGTGCGGTTCGTCACCCCCTGATCAAAAGGAACGCCCGTGACCGCAAGATCAACGCCGTCGAGGTCCTTGGTATAGAGCCGTCGCAAAAACGAAGTCGCACCGCCAAACGCGTTCTCATAGGCGAGCCCGCGCTTTTCCTTGCGGGTAAAAGCCAAGTCGATCTGGGTCTTTGCGTCTTCGAGCGCCATTGCTCTCTCCTTTTGATCAAATTATCGAAAGAAAGACCTTTGCCGCTGGTTTCGTCAAGAGCCGAGTGGCAAAGCCCGCTCGACAAGTGTTGCAAAGAACGAAGCCCCAAGGGGGGCGGCCTCGTCGTTGAAGTTGTATTC
>JALRIK010000174.1:2217-2543 GCA_023255435.1 Marivivens sp. | reverse complement strand
CACCACGAAACAGGCGGCTTTGGGCACGGCGCGGCTGAGTTCGTCGCGGGGCACGGCGACAACGGAAATATTCGCCTGTTCTGCGCCAGTGAGGAAAATATCAAGCCCTGCTTCTGCGCGAAAACGCGACAAAAGCGTGCGGAGGTCGGGCACGAGGCTTGGTGGCACCATGCCGTCGACGCGCACGCTGATCGGACCTTCGAAACGGGTGAGTCGCGGGATTGCACGGCCGCTTTCCATTTGGAACGACAGGTCGAGAAAATCGCGCGCGATTTCGGCGTTGGGCCGCGTCGAGGGGCTGACCCGCGTACCCAAAAAGCTCTTCA
>JALRIK010000174.1:0-2207 GCA_023255435.1 Marivivens sp. | reverse complement strand
CCGGGTTGACCGCCGCGCGACCGGGTGGGTCCTGTGGTGTAGGAGTGCAAGCGGAGAGCGCCGTAATGGCGGCAAGAGCAAGCTTTCTCATATGCAACCCCTGAAAAAGCCGAGCAAAGGCAAGGGCGCATGCACTGCTAAAGCAGCACAATGGGAGATGTTCAATGCGCCAAACGAACGGGCCTGTCCCGTGGGTTTGACATTGCTTTCGGTCCGCAACGCGTTCTTCGCCCCCGCAAGCGAGGGAGACGAGGCGCCCATTTCGACCGGCATTTTTGCCTTGGCCAAAGTGCTCTCCTGAATTTTCACACTCCGAACCTGCCCGCAGAGTGCGGCCACCGTTGGATCGAATTGTGAAAATTTAGAGACAATTCGCCGATGACGAGTTCATTAGTGCGCAAAGAAGGACCCAAAGCACTCGGGAATCGCGAGGGTGCATCAAATTCATCGAATAGTGGCGCGAAGGTCGCAGGTTTCTAGTTGGCGATGTGCCTTGCGCCACTAAATATTGTTTTCTCATCGACGACGATTGAGGAAGGCCAGTTTTTCAAAAAGCTGAACGTCTTGTTCGTTCTTCAAAAGCGCCCCATGAAGACGTGGCAAGAGTGAGCTCGGATCGGCTTTGAGGTCCTCGGGCGTGAGGTCTTCGGCCAGAAGCAATTTGAGCCAATCGAGCACTTCGGAGGTCGAAGGTTTTTTCTTGAGCCCGTTCGTTTCGCGAATTTCGTAAAACTGGGTCAAAGCGGCTTCGAGCAGGCGCGGTTTGATGCCGGGGTGATGCACCTCGACGATTTTGGCGAGTGTGTCGGGATCGGGAAAACGGATGTAGTGGAAAAAGCATCGCCGCAAAAAGGCATCGGGAAGATCCTTTTCGTTGTTCGATGTGATAATGACGATGGGGCGGATCTTGGCCTTGATCGTCTCGCCCGTTTCGTAAACGTGGAACTCCATTTTATCGAGTTCCTGCAGCAGATCATTGGGAAATTCGATATCAGCTTTGTCGATCTCGTCGATGAGAAGCACGACGCGGCTCTCGGCTTCGAACGCCTGCCAGAGTTTGCCTTTGCGGATGTAGTTCTTGACGTCATGCACCCGCTCATCGCCCAACTGGCTATCGCGCAGTCGGCTGACGGCATCATACTCATAGAGACCCTGTTGCGCTTTGGTCGTCGATTTGATGTTCCATTCGATCATCGCAAGATCGAGCGCATTCGCCACCTGGCGCGCCAGCTCGGTTTTACCCGTTCCCGGCTCGCCTTTGACGAGAAGCGGGCGCTCGAGTGTGATCGCGGCGTTGACTGCAACCATAAGGTCTTGTGTTGCAACGTATGATTTTGTTCCGGTGAAATGCATAGGCTCTCTCTGGGGTCGGATTCTCGTCACATTACCACCTCGAGAGGGGGTCGCAACTTGTGAACAAAAATTGGTATTTCGGGGGGTGACTTCCCCTCTGGAGAGGGGTAAACGGTCCAAAAGGTTTGGGAGAGGCTGATGGCCGCAGATATTGAGACTCCGGTCGTTGGCGAGACTAAGGGTGGTGGTATGAAAGCGGAGAACTTTCTTCCTGAGGATTATCGTCCGGCTGAGGACGAACCTTTCATGAACGAGCGTCAGCTCGAGTATTTTCGTCGTAAGCTTTTGGCATGGAAGGCGGAAATCCTCGAGGATAGCCGCGATACCATCGAAGGGATGAAAGACTCGACACGCAATATTCCCGATATCGCCGATCGCGCCTCGGAAGAGACGGACCGCGCTTTGGAATTGCGGACTCGGGATCGCGAGCGCAAGCTGGTGTCCAAGATCGACGCGGCCCTGCGCCGTATCGACAACGGCGAATTCGGCTATTGCGAAGTGACGGGCGAACCGATCAGCCTCAAGCGGCTTGATGCGCGTCCGATCGCCACGATGACGCTCGAAGCGCAAGAGCGCCACGAGCGCCGCGAAAAAGTGCATCGTGACGACTGATCTTTGATCGCTTATGACAAACGATAAACACCAAGATCAGGCCCGCTCGCTCGCGGGCCTTTCTGTTGCTGTTCTCGGCGGCGGGGTTGGCGGGCTTGCTTCGGCTTTGGCCTTTGCAAGACGCGGCGCCACGGTCCGCGTCTTTGAACAGGCGGCCGAGCTGCGCGAGGTTGGGGCAGGGCTCCAGATCACACCCAACGGAGCGGCCGTTCTGCGCGCTTTGGGGTTGTCGGATGCCGCCG
>JALRIK010000173.1 GCA_023255435.1 Marivivens sp. | reverse complement strand
GGCGCCATGGCTCGCCCTGTGCTACTAAGGACAATAATTAGCGCCGCATTTTCAGAACCTTGGACTGAAAACAGCGCGGAAAGGCGACTATTCGGGCTGAAGAGATTTTAAAAACCCGACCAAGCGGTCTGCACCCTATCGCGTGACGAGCGTGGTCAGGTTCGGGACGCTCGATTTGATCTGACGGGTCGCGATATAGGTCATATAACGATCCACATCGACACCGACGGAGAAGAGACGGTCCAAAACGTTCTGAAAGGCCACCAGATTGGGAGCCAAGACCTTGAGGACATAGTCCATTCCGCCGCCCGTCGCGACGCAATCTATGATTTCGTCCATCGCGTAGATCTGGGCCTCGAACCGTTCAAAATCGGCCTTGCGGTGCGATCCGAGAGAGATCGTCACAACGACCATTGTGAAATCACACAGTTTACTGAGCGCGATATCGCCTCGGTATCCGATGATATATCCTGCGGCCTTGAGCTTGGTCAGCCGCTCCCAACAGGGCGTGGGCGACAAGTTCACCAGCTCGGCCAGTTTGGTCTTGCTCAACTGCCCATGGGACTGCACCGCCGCCAGAATGCGAAGATCAGCGCCATCAAGAGCGAGTTTTTTCATCAGAGCGGTTCCTAGAGGCGGGTCGGAGTAAGGACAATAAGGTAATCCATTACCGAAGAAAGAGAAACTCAGGAAACGACAGCGCCAAAGCAAAAGACGGCGAATGCCCCGTAGGATGCAAACATTTGGGAAAAACCCATGCAAACCTGTGCTTTTGGTTCAATCAAACCGCGTCCGTAGGGGGGGCCTTGCAACCCTAGTTGATCCCGTTTGCCGCTTGCAGCTCGCGCACATAGGTAACGATGGCATCGACATCGCTGCGTGTCAGACCAGACTGTGGCGGCATATTTCCAAAGGGCCAATGATGCGCTTTGACGCCGTTCAGCACAGCCATTTGGAACGCCATATCGCCATGATGGCTCGGCTCGTAAATGCGATGCACCAAGGGCGGTCCGAACCCCATCCGACCGGTCGCATTGGCACCGTGACAGGTTGAACAGACCGCATCAAAGGCCGTCTTTCCGATCTGCGCTTGAGCAGAGAGTTGTTCGGGCAGTATGACATCCACCAAAGGCGCGCCCTGTTCAGGTGCCGCTGCTTCAGGCGAGGTTGCTTCATTCGCGCTTAGTTTTAGGACCATTACGGAGGTCGCAATTGCTGCAAATGCCGCACCGATCAACATGACTTTCTTCATGGCCATCTCCGATCCCATCTTGGTTTGCCGCCCTCTTTAAATCGAGACGATCGTAAAACGGAAGACCAATAGAAAGCGCAATGACCACGTCTTCACTGAAAAGTGTATGACCTTGGTCAAAGGTGCGAGCCTTCGGACGCGGACATCAAGCTTCGATAGAGTGCCAAAGCTTGATCGCGCGTTGCGGCCCCAAGTTTGGTCCGGGCGTTTCGCAGATGTAGCTCTACAGTGACTGGTGCAAGGCCCAAATCGTGCGCAATCGCCTTGGTTCTCAGGCCACTGGAAAGTCGGTCAAGGCAAGCCCTCTCGCGCGCGGTCAGCTGCCCCAAAAGTGTCGAAGCTGGCGCACCAAGTCTCCCTCGCAAAGCTAAAAGGCCAAGACGGATTTCATGGCCCCGCTCTCGTCTGATCGCTTCGATTTCGGCGCGCGCAAGGGTCGAGCCGACATTCCACGCCTCGCACACCGTCGGGCCCATACGCACCACACAAGAAAATCCTGCGCGGTATCCAGTCTCGGAGGCCGTGTAGATAACCGATTTTTCCGCTGCGGAAAGATAGCTGTAGTCATCAATATAATCGACGCCGGTCCCCAATGGGTCAGGAGTCCGAAGGCAATAGGTCAAAAAGGGGTCATGCCGTTCAAGGCGCTCGTCTTGATAATAGGTCTCGAACGCCCGACCGAGTGTAGTCTGAACTGCGACCTTCCCCGCCCCGTTGATGTCGAGATGCAGAACTCGATCGAAGCCCATCTCTTCGAGCCAACTTGTCGAAGCCTCCCAAAGCCGAGAAGCTTCGGTTTCGCATGCAACCAGATTGGCGAAGTCTTCGGTGCGCATCTTGAACCCCTCCGCAGCCTCACGCGCTGCTCAGCAATCGCGCCTAATGCCCCCCTCGAAAGGCAAAAAAGCCAATACCTCACTAGGGTTGATACCGCGCATCTAAGGTTTTCCATAGGTAGACTGGGCCTTCAATCCTTTTTTTACTGGCCGCGATTTTCCTAAAAGTTGACGGAACAAAATCCATGTCACTCAAGTGCCTTCTGGCTGTGATGGCTCTGACCACGCTCCCCGCAATTTCGATCGCTCAGGAACAGAGCACGATCCTTGTGCTCGACGGGTCTGGCTCGATGTGGGCGGAACTCCCTGAAGGTCGCTCACGGATCGAAGTGGCTCGCGATGTGCTGGTCGATTTTCTGGCCGCGCGCGACCCTGCACAGGACTTGGGCGTGATCGCCTATGGGCATAACCGCAAAAGCGATTGCAGCGATATCGAGACGATAGCCCCAGTCGGCGTGC
>JALRIK010000172.1 GCA_023255435.1 Marivivens sp. | reverse complement strand
CACCGATAGACGATCCCTTGGTTGCCGAGTTCACGAACAACGTCGAACGCATCAACGGACTTGGAAAGCGTATGCCCGGTTTCGTCTGGATGATGGAAGGCTCGGGCGAGGGCGCGGTCGGGAATACGGGCACTGTTTTGACCGATGATCCGAAATTCATTTTCAATCTGAGCGTTTGGGAAAGTGCCGAACAGCTGGAAACCTTTGTCTTCGGAACCCTTCATAAACAGTTTTTCCAAAGACGCGCCGAGTGGTTCACCGTTCTGGGCAAGATGCACTTTGTCATGTGGTGGGTCCCCAAAGGCCATCGGCCGACCTTCCAAGAGGCGATGGCGCGGCTCGAAGATCTTCGGATGAATGGGCCATCTGACCGCGCCTTCGGGTGGGACCAAATCCGCAACAAGTGAGAACATAGCGGTTTTCGTTGCGTTCCTCTTTGCCCCTATGCAATCCTGAATTGATTGGATGCAGCCGATTTTTACTTAAGGGGAAGCTGTGGGATTCGAAGTCTATTACCCTGCATTGGGCGCTGTAGCGCTCTTTGCCATTTTAACCCAGATCGTCGCCGTGATGGCGGGGATGGGAAAAACCAGTCGGGGACTTGTGCCGGGTTCCATGCCCGTAGCGGATTACGGAGACTGGCTCTATCGCACCAGCCGCGCGTCGGGAAACGCGATCGAGACGATTGGAATTTTTGCAGCGGTTGTCGGGGCGGCGGTCCTTGCCGGCGTCGATCCTGTGTGGGTCAACAGGCTTGCCATGGCCTCTCTCGTGTTTCGGGTTGGCATGGTGGTCACCCATATCGGAGGGATCGGCAAACCGGATCGCTCGATCAGGACCGTTTTCTACATGGGCAGCTGGCTGGCGCATACGGTGCTTGCCGTCCTGACTCTCGTGCGTGTCTTCTGAGATCGGCGGAAAATCGGCAACCGGAACAGTTTTTGCGCGTTGTTATTGAATAGCAAGGCAGAAAGCGCCACATCACGGCCAAGAGTTTCTGGAGAAAAACAATGCGTTTGCAGGCAGTCCTTTTGTGTTCGGCGATCTGTGCGGCCCCGCTTTATGCAGAGCCGACCAAGCCCTTGGGCGAAGTGACCGAAATCCGTGAAAGCCTTCTTGCTGTCGGGATGGCCTATCGGATCACCGAAAAATGCGCGAACCTTCACCCGCGCTATATCAAGGGTATCAGTTACCTCAATGCCATCAAGAACCGCGCTCGCGAGTTGGGGTATTCCGATGCCGCCATTGAAGCCTATGTGAATTCGCCACAGGAAAAACAGGCGCTCGAGGCCGAGGGCGTGCGCCGTCTTGCCGAAAAGGGCGCCTCTGGCGACGCAGGCGAGGCTTATTGCAAGGTCGGTCGGTCGGAAATCGAGCAGGGCACGCTGATCGGGGGCTTCTTGTGGTAGGGCAGGGCAATCAGCCCGAGAGGAAGGGCGAGACGATCACCACACAGGTGAAAGACTCGCTCAACACTCCATTTGTGCTTTTGCTCCTCGGGATTCTTGCGCCTGTGTTGATCTTTTTGGTGACTTTGGCCGGTTTCTTCTTTTTCACAGGAAACTAATTGCGCCCTTGCTGCGGCAAAAATGCATTTTTCCCACCTTTTAGGTGACGTTCCTTCTGGCATAGCTGGCCGAGCCGCGTTAGAACGCCCGCGACTGACTGCATCCAGGCGACGCATCTCGTCGGGTGCCGCGTCGAGGCGACACGAACCAAAAGGCTGGCCATGTCCGATTTGCGCAAGATCATCATTGACGGAATTGAGCTTGAAGTTCCGGGGGCGATGACCCTCATTCAAGCCTGCGAGCAAGCCGGGGTTGAAGTCCCGCGCTTCTGCTATCATGAACGTCTGTCAATCGCAGGCAACTGCCGCATGTGCCTTGTCGAGGTTGTGGGCGGTCCGCCCAAGCCCGCCGCATCCTGCGCGATGCAGGTCCGTGACCTGCGCCCCGGCCCCGAAGGACAGCCCCCCGTCGTCAAGACGAACTCGCCCATGGTCAAAAAGGCCCGCGAAGGCGTTATGGAATTCCTTTTGATCAACCACCCGCTTGATTGCCCGATTTGCGATCAGGGCGGCGAGTGCGATCTTCAAGATCAGGCAATGGCCTATGGCGTCGACTTTTCGCGTTACCGTGAGCCCAAGCGCGCCGCCGAGGATCTGAACCTTGGGCCGCTCGTTGAAACGCATATGACACGCTGCATCTCCTGCACCCGCTGTGTGCGCTTTACGACCGAAGTTGCTGGGATCACTCAGATGGGTCAGACGGGCCGCGGCGAAGATTCGGAGATCACCTCCTATCTGAACCAAACGCTCGATTCGAACCTTCAGGGCAACGTGATCGACCTTTGCCCCGTTGGCGCACTTGTCTCCAAGCCTTACGCCTTTACCGCGCGTCCGTGGGAACTCACCAAGACCGAGACCATCGACGTGATGGATGCCCTTGGTTCGAACATCCGCGTAGACACCAAGGGCCGCGAAGTGATGCGCATTCTGCCGCGTAACCACGACGGCGTGAACGAAGAATGGATTTCGGACAAGACCCGTTTCGTCTGGGACGGTCTGCGCCGCCAGCGTCTCGATACTCCTTATATCCGCGAGAACGGCAAACTGCGCAAAGCAACATGGGGCGAGGCTTTGGCCGCCGCCGCTGCTGC
>JALRIK010000171.1 GCA_023255435.1 Marivivens sp. | reverse complement strand
CGAAGTAGCGGAACGGGGTCCCGGACCCGAAGAGGCCAGCATTGCCGCCTCCGAAGGGCGACGGATCAGTGAATGTTTTGAGGAATTGCCATCCGATCGGGCGCAGGCCGTAAAGGCGGCCTATCTCGATGGGGCAACATACCAAGATCTTGCGGCCCGTTTTGACGTGCCGCTGAATACGATGCGAACCTGGCTGCGTCGCAGCCTGATTTCTTTGAGGGAGTGCTTGTCGCGATGAGCGAACGAGTGGACATAATGGACGACGAGGCGCTCGCCGCCGAATACGTCTTGCGCCTGCTCGACACGCAGGCAGAGCGGCAATTCGAACAGCGCCTTGCAGTGGAACCCGCCTTGCGCGAGCTGGTGACCTTTTGGGAAAAGGAGTTCGCGGTTTTGGCGGATGATCTACCCGAGGCAAAACCTTCAGCGCAGGTGAAGGCAAAATTGCTTGAGCAGTTGAATGGCGCAAAGCCAAAGCGCAAGTGGGCTTGGGGTTGGTTTGCCTTGCCGTCGCTTGCCGCTCTTGCCGTCGTGTCTTTCCTCGCGTTCGGCCCCGCTCTACGTGGCCCGGCCTTTGATCCGACCCTTCACGCTACGTTGAAGTCGGCTGATGGCGCAGTGCACATAGAAGCTGGATATGCGCCGAATGGTAATCTCTTCAAGGTGATCCCGCAGCTTGGCGCACCCGCCGAGGGTCGCGACTTCGAGCTTTGGGTGATTGGCGCGAATGCCGCTGCGCCTGTTTCTCTCGGCGTTATTCCCGCCGATGCGGAAAGCCTCTTCGAAATCACGCCCGAAATTGCGGCGCTGATTGATGGTGGCATTCTGGCGGTGTCTGACGAACCCAAAGGCGGCTCGCCCACGGGCGCCCCGACGGGCGCGGTTCTCGCCACAGGCACCTTCTTCGATGCCAAGCTCTTCAAAGCGGGCTAAGGCTCTGTTCGGTTTTGGCCGTTCGGGGGCCTAGCCCCGAAGGCGAGGAGGCTCAATCCCGCCGAAGCTCCTGCGCCAAGAAATCATAAACCCTACGAATGCGGCGGCTCGTGCTCAACTCGCGATGCGCGACGAGCCAGATGGGAAAGGCGATCGGTTCCAAATCGGGCAGAACACGCCGCACGAGCGGATCCGCATCGCCGATGTAGGAATCCAGAATGCCTATAGCGGCGCCTTGGCGGACCAATTCCCACATGACAAGGTAGCTTTCCGTCATGATCGGGAAGTTCGCCTCGGTGAGGCCGAGCCCGAGCGCGTTCAGCCCTTTGAGCAGCATGCTCCCATGGTCGAGAGCGATGAAGTCGGCATGTCCCAGATCGGATGGTTCCGAAGGAAACCCGATCCGTTCGATATAGTCTGGTGACGCATAGAGAACCGCGCCTGCATCACCAATTTTCTTGGCGATGAGGTCAGGTTCTGTCGGCCTGAAATTACGGATCGCGATATCCGCTTCGCGGCGGCGTAAATCGCTGGCATGGTTCGAGACGACGATCTCGATCTCGATACCGGGTTCGAGCCTGCGAAGTTTGGCGATGATCGGGGGCAATAGAACCGCGGCATAGGTCTCGCTTGCCGAAATGCAGATCGTTCCTTCCAAGGCTTGTGATTGGCCGAGGGCAGCCATGGATACACGGCTTGCGGCGTCTCCCATGTCTCTGACGTGTTCGAGAAGCTCCATGCCGCTAGGTGTGAGGGTGAGGCCACGCCCTACGCGCTCGAAAAGCACTACGCCGAGTTCCTGTTCGAGTCCGTCGACCTGACGGCCAAGGGTCGGTTGAGCCATACCTAAAGCGCGGGCCGCTGCCGACAAAGAGCCTTCTTCGGCGGTTACGAGAAAAGCTCTTGCTTTGTTCCAGTCGAATTTCACCGAGCGCCAATCCATGCATTTATGCATATCAAATCTCAGGATTTCGTCAATTCGCATGAATTGAGACCGCGGCTAAGGTTTAGGCACCCCGATTTGGATCATCAGGTCTTGGACGGACCGTGAGAGGAAGCAAAATGAAAACCGCTGAGCAAAACCGCTTGAACACCAAAGATGCCAGACTTGCTGGTGCGCTCTATCTTGCTATCGCGGTGTGCGGTGCGTTCAGCATCGGCTATGTTCCGATGCAGATCGTGGTCGAGGGCGACGCGGCGCGCACTGCACAGAACCTTCTGACCCAAGTCGGGCTGTTTAGACTTGGCGTGCTGGCCGATATTGCCGTGATCCTCTTTGAAATAGCGATTACGGTCATTCTCTTTCAAATGTTTCGAAGCACCAGCCCGCGCCTTGCGGTCATCGCGATGCTGTCCCGTTTCGGTATGATCGTGATCATGGGCTTCAATCTGCTTATGTGGATGATGGCCTATGTCGTTGCGAGCCAGCCGACTGGGTTCGATCCGAGTAGCGCCCAGTCCTTGGCGCTGATTTTCATCAAGGCGCATAGTCTCGGGGTTTTTGTTTGGCAGATTTTCTTCGGCGCGCATCTTCTTGCACTTGGAGCAATGATATTGCGGACCCGAATGGTGCCCCATCTTTTGGGGTGGGGGTTGCTCGTTGGAGCCTTTGGGTATTTGGTTCAGGCGGTTCTCGAACTGAGCTTTACGAATATAGCGGCACTTGATTTTCTGGTGATCGGACTTCTGACTGTAGTGACGATTTCCGAACTCGGCTTCGGGCTATGGCTTCTTTTGCGCGGGACGCTCAAGGTTGGGGGTCAAAAGGCCATATGAACGATATTGTTTTGAGGAATTATTGCAATGTATGCCT
>JALRIK010000170.1 GCA_023255435.1 Marivivens sp. | reverse complement strand
CATACCCCTCACCGCACCAAAAGCGCTTCAAGTTCCGCTTCAAGCGCCCTGATGTCAACAGTTTCGGGTGGTCTACGCTGCGAGAGCGCATGTTCTGCACGGGTCTGCCCCGCGGCGGAGAGGTTTCCGCAGGTCTTGGCGATCGCTTCCATATCAGCGCGTTCGCCGTTGCAATGGAGCACAAGATCACATCCTGCGCGCAGGGCGGCGACACCCCGTTCCTCGACACTACCCGAAAGCGCCTCCATAGAAATATCATCGGTCATGATCAACCCGCCAAAGCCGATTTCCTCGCGGATCAGGGTCATCATGACGTGCGATGTGGTTGCGGGCGCTTCGGGGTCGATGTCCGAAAACACGATATGCGCCGTCATTCCCATCGCGATGTCGTTCAGCGCGATGAACGGTGCAAAGTCGCGATCAAAGAGTTCGGCCCGAGGGATATTCACCGAAGGAAGCGCCTTGTGGCTGTCCACCGACGCCCGCCCATAGCCGGGAATATGTTTGAGGATCGGAAGAACCCCGCCCGCCAGAAAGGCATCGGCGCACTGTCGCGCGGCCGCGACCACGGTCTCGACATCGCCACCATAAAGACGGTTGAGAAGAACGGGATGGGTTTCGGCCTCAGTCAGATCGGCAAGCGGCGCACAGTTCACATCAATCCCGACACTTGAAAGATCGTGCGCAATCAAACGGTTGCGCACCCACTGCGCCCGCATCGGATCACGCGCAAGCCGCATCTGGTCCAAGGCAGGAAGAAACTCGCGCCAGTGCGGGGCGCGCATCCGCTGCACCCGTCCGCCCTCTTGATCAATGAGAATAGGGGCGTTCCAGCCCACCGCCTCGCGCAGATCGCGCGTCAGGCGAATAAGCTGCGCAGGCTCGACGATATTGCGCGCAAACAGAATGAACCCCCAAGGCTGGGCGTCCCGATAGAACGCCTTTTCCCATGGGGAGAGTTCAGGTCCTTCGCATCCAAAGATGAACGCGCCCTTTGGCACTTATCGCACCACGACGGGAACGCAGTCAGTGCCCTCGGCCATCAGAGCCGCACAGAAGCGGCGCGCATCCGCGATGTCGGTAAAGCCTTTGGCCCGCAGACGGAAGAAGATCTTACCGCCGCGCTCTGCCTCTTGGATCACGCGGTCCTTGCCCGCCATGAAGTCCGAAAAACGACCGTTGAAGCGCACCCATTCCTGAGCTGCGATCTCGGGGCTTTCATAGGCACCCAACTGCACAAGATTGGTGCCGACGGGCAATGCCTCGGTCGTGACGCTGGCATCGGTGGGGACAGAGACCGCGGCCTGAACTACTGGCGCCGCAGGGGCCGCCGTGCGGGGGCGCAAAATTGGACGCAGCGAAGAGGCGACACCCGGAACGCTGGCCGGAACGATGTCGGCGATGAACTCGGACGAAACGCCATTGACCGAGGTTTTCGCGGGGATCGCCTCGACCTCGGCTGCGTCGATGGTCACGGCGCCAGCGGCAAGCTGATCGGCAAGGGCGAGGATCTGTTCGGGCGTCAGCGGCGCATCGGATGACGCTTCGACCATCGGCGCGGCTTGGGGTTCCTCGATTACGGCGGTCATCTGCGAAGGCGCAACAGCGCTTGCAGCATCGGCGGAGGAGGGTTCGACGCGTTCGGGCATCGGCGCATCATTGGCTACGGCGGCGACAACTTCGCCCGCTTCTGCCGTGGATTGAACCTCGAGATCCTCTTGCGAGAGCGAGACAACGGGTGGTGCAAGGACGAGCACTTCGGAGTCTTCTGGTGCAGCAGCGCCGCCTTCGGCCGCCACAGCATTGACCGCAAGCCCGACATTGGACGCAATTTCGCCTCCAGGGTTTTCGGGCGAAAGCCGCATCGGACCTTCGATGGCGCGCACCACGGGGATGCCCGAGACATCCCGCATCACAAGCTTGTAGCCCCATACACCAATGCCGACGATCAGCCCAAGTGAGACCGCCGCTCCTGCAAAGTGAACAAGTTTACCTGCGCTATAAGGGGCACGCGTTCCCGCATACCCTTGAGTGTAGTCTGCCATTTTCGCCTCACTGCCGCCGCGCATTCCTCGCGGCTGGTTTCTTGCGTTGCCTCGATATCCGGCAGCAGCGTGCGCTTTAGCGCATCTCTTTGGCCGGAGTTACGCCCAAGATACCCAGACCGTGCGAAATAACAATGGAAACAGCACGAATGAGCGCAATTTTGACCAAAGTTGTTGCTTGATCGTCCTCTTGGAAGAAGCGGAGCGACGGATCGTCGTTGCCGCGGTTCCAAAGACCGTGGAAATCGGACGCGAGCTCATACAAGTAGAACGCGATACGATGCGGCTCGTGCCCGCGGGCGGCGATTTCCACCAGACGCGGCCATTCGGCAAGCTTCTTGGCGACGTTGATCTCGGCCTCGTGGGTGAGCGACGACAGATCGACGCCCGCCAGAACCGCATCGGACACGTCCATGCCAGCTTCAGTCGCCTTGCGCATCACGGAATGCACACGCGCACTCGCATATTGGACATAGAAGACGGGGTTGTCCTTGGATTGCTCCAGCACCTTGTCAAAGTCAAAGTCCAGCGGTGCATCGTTCTTGCGGGTGAGCATATGGAAACGGGTCACATCCGCGCCGGCCTGCTCGACCACATCGCGTAGGGTGACAAAGGTCCCTGCCCGTTTGGACATCTTGAACGGCTCGCCGTTCTTGAAGAGCTTCACGAGCTGGATCAACTTGATATCAAGCGGCACGCGGTTG
>JALRIK010000016.1 GCA_023255435.1 Marivivens sp. | reverse complement strand
CACCGCCAGACCTAGTAAGAACCAAGTCTCTCTAAACGATAACAATTACCCATCACATAACCCAGATGGGAACAAAACTAGCGCCTTTCGCTAAAAACGGCGCGGGATGGAGCAGCCCGGTAGCTCGTCAGGCTCATAACCTGAAGGTCGTAGGTTCAAATCCTACTCCCGCAACCAATTAAGCAATAATATCAATCCGAGCATGTCTGGCTCTCTTAAGGCAGATGTACTGTTGACTTACTTTCTCGCTTACTAATATGCTAGACTGGCACTTCAAGGCCAACTCTAGCGAGCGAGATGAATTATGGCTCTTTTGGACGACGACAGGCTCTTTCCTATTGATCGGAGTGCCCGATCGCTCGCGCGCGACCTCTATGCACGGGTGCGTAATCTTCCCATCTTGAGCCCGCATGGCCATACCGACCCGCGTTGGTTTGCTGAGAATGAGGCCTTTCCCGACCCCGCACAGCTTTTTGTCGTGCCTGACCATTATGTCTTTCGGATGCTGCATTCCCAAGGCGTCCCGCTCGAGGCGCTTGGGGTTCCGCGCGCCGATGGTGGAGCGATAGAGCAGGATTCCCGCAAGATCTGGCGCCTCTTTGCGCAGAATTTTCATCTGTTTAGGGGCACACCTTCCAGACTTTGGATCGAGCATTCCTTTCAAGAAGTGTTCGGTATCGAAACGCGACTTTCCGCCGAAACTGCGGATGAGATTTACGATCAAATCGCTGAAAAACTTCTTCGTCCGGCATTTCGGCCGCGCGCTCTGTTCGAGCGGTTCAACATCGAAGTGATTTCGACCACGGAGAGTGCGCTTGATGATCTGCAATGGCATCGGATGATCCGTGAAAGCGGGTGGCAGGGTCGCGTTATCACCGCTTATCGCCCTGATGCTGTTGTTGATCCGGAGTTTGACGGGTTCGCAGAAAATGTTGGCCGCCTTGGTGATTTGACGGGGGAAGATACCACGACCTGGACTGGGTATCTGGCTGCGCATCGCGCGCGGAGGGCGTTTTTCAAATCCTTTGGCGCCACGTCAACCGACCATGGTCATGCCACAGCGCGGACCGAAGACCTTGCTCAGGACGTTGCGGCACGCTTGTTTGACAAGGCGCTCCGCGGCCAATGCTCGGGCGAAGAGGCGGATATGTTCAGAGGCCATATGCTCACCGAAATGGCGCGCATGAGCTTTGATGATGGGCTCGTGCTCCAGATCCATCCGGGCTCATCGCGTAACCACTCTGCAACCGTCCATGGTCAGTTCGGTCGGGACAAAGGGTACGACATTCCGACTCGGACCGACTACGTCAATGCGCTGCGACCTCTCTTGAGCGCCGTTGGTGAGCGCGCCGACCTGACGGTGATCGTGTTCACTCTGGACGAGACGTCCTATGCTCGCGAACTTGCGCCCCTCGCAGGTGTTTATCCTGCTTTGCGCCTCGGTCCGCCTTGGTGGTTCCACGACAGTTATGAAGGCATGATGCGCTTTCGCGAACAAGCCACCGAGACCGCGGGTTTCTACAACACAGTTGGTTTCAATGATGACACACGGGCCTTTTGCTCCATCCCCGCGCGCCATGATGTGGCGCGGCGGGTTGATTGCTCTTTCCTTGCCAATCTTGTGATGACGGGGCGGCTCCGAGAAGACGAGGCGCACGAGCTTGCTTACGATCTGACCTACCGACTTGCCAAAGAGGCCTATCGTCTTTGAATTTCCTGCAGATTGGGGAAAAAATGAAAGATTTCATCGCGCATTACGTGCAGCACCACCAACCCTACAAAGGCGGCGCGTGGTGCTATGAGGATGGCTGTATCTATCGTGGGCTGGAGCTTTTGCATATCGAGACGGGCGATCCGTTGTGGCTTGACCATTTGCAGCGGCTTGTTGATGCGCAGGTAGGCCCAACGGGAACCCTCGCGGGGTATGTGCTGTCTGACTACAATATCGACAATGTTCTGTCGGGGCGCGCTCTGCTTTATCTTTACGAGAAGACTGGCGCGCCAAAATACAAAGCCGCCGCAGATCTGCTGGCAAGGCAGCTCAAGTCACATCCTCGAACCAACTCTGGCGTTTTCTGGCACAAGCTTCGGTATCCTTGGCAAATCTGGCTCGACGGTCTTTATATGGGCCAACCGTTCAGGATTGCCTATGCGAAGCTAATCAGAGACGAGGCGGCCGTCGCGGACTCGCTCCGCCAGATCGATGTTGCGCTCGATGTGCTATTCGATGCGGAAACGGGGCTCTATAAACACGCCTTTGATGAAGCGAGAGAGCAGCCTTGGGCTGATCCGATTACGGGCCAGAACCAGGACTTCTGGGCGCGCGCCATTGGGTGGCTTGCGATGGCTCTCGTCGATGTCGCAGAGCTGACCGGTGATGACTTTTTACCGCTGCACGCACGCACGGTCGCGCTCCTTGAAAAGCTAAAGTCCTTGCGCACCCCTGACGGGCTTTGGTTGCAGGTGATCAACCGCCCCGATCTTGCCGACAACTACCAAGAAATGTCGGCGTCGGCGATGTTTACCTACGCACTTTTGCGGGGCGAAAAGCTCGGTCTTTGCCAAGCGCCCGACGGACTTGCCCAGACTTTGACCGATCTGGCGCTCAGGCCAAAAAAAGACGGCTACGAAATGATCGAGATTTGCCATGTTGCGGGGCTTGGGTGGTATGAAGATCGTTTCCGTGATGGAAGTGCGGCTTATTACCTGAGTGAAAAGCGAGTGAGCGATGATACCAAAGGCGTCGGGCCGCTGATGATGGTTGCCGCGCTGTCCGGTGTCTGATGCGTCCCGTCCTGACACCAGAACAGGCGCAGTGCTTCCGACGGGACGAGGTGCTGCGCTATACTGGAAAGGCGGGGGCAGATCGGCTTGATCCATGGTTCCCGCGCATCGGCGCAGCAAAGTCTCTCGTGCCAGATTTTGTCGTAGGACCTGCGAGTGATTTCCCCACGATCCAAGCCGCGCTCAATCATATAGCTGATCTTCGTCACCCACACGGGCGTTTGGTCATAGGCGTGAAACCCGGACGCTACGAGGGGCTTGTCTATGTGCCTCGGGGTGTTGGGGCACTCACCATCATCGGACTGGGCGCTGATCGCGAAGATGTGCTCATTCACGAAAACATCGACGCCGAGATGACAGGTCGCGAATATCGCACACGGTTTTCGTCACAATTTGCACATGCACCAAAGGCGGTGCGCGAGATTTTCGAACGGATCGGTGCGCGGGGTTTCATCACAACAGCGAATGCTTCTGTGATGAGAGTTGAGGCTGATGATCTTGAACTCATCAATCTATCGGTTCGCAACACCTATAACTGTGACCGAGATCAGGACAGTTCTTCGGACAGAAACGCGTTCGGTCAATTTGCCAAGGGCCAGCATCAAGCAGTTGCTCTCCTAAGTGCGGGTGCGGATCGGCTTTTGGTCAAGTTCGTGCGGCTCAGGAGCTTTCAGGACACCTTGTATCTTCAGTCTCCGCACAAGGGATGGACGGTCCGCAGTTGCCTCGTCGACTGCGATATCGAAGGGGATGTCGATTTTATATTCTGTCAATCTACAGCCTGGTTCGAAGGTTGCACAATCCGCTCCTTGGGGTCGCGCGCGCCCCAATCATGGGTAACAGCGCCAAGCACGGATATTCGCACCCGTTACGGCTTTGTGTTCGACACTTGCGAGTTTTGCCATGACGGGTCCGAAAGGGCGAATAACGCCCGAATGAGTCTTGGACGGCAATGGTTCGAAGGGGTGCGGGCGACGCCCTATCCTGGCTCGACGATCGAGGGGTATCGCTGTGATCTTGGGCCGTTATCGTCCTATGACCCTCCCCGTGGCAAGATCAGCAAGACCACGCTCGAATCTGTGGGCAAATGCGTTATCCAGAATTCACGCATCGGACGGCATATAAATATGGAACAACCTTGGGATCATTGGGGTGGCAACAGTTGGAATCCCCGATATCGCCCCGCTCAATACAAGGCCCGAGACATGTTCCAGCATCTTGGCCCATGGTTGAAAGAGCAGGGGCTAAGTTATCAAGATATTGATCCGGATATGATTTTTCTTGCTGAATATAATAATGTCGCCTCCGATTTCTAAAAGTGTTACTGAATTTGTGAAAACTTGTTAATCTGTAACATAATAATTGAGCAGAGACGCATTTTGGTGTAAAACCTCTCCAGACATTGTTTCGGGGAGGAACGAATGTACGCACAAATGATCAAATCCGAAGGTGGAAAAGATCCTTCGGAAATGACGCCTGAAGAGGTTCGCTTTCAGGCGCGCATCGATGCGGGCGAAAAAATCGAGCCCAAGGATTGGATGCCGGAGGGGTATCGCAAAACCCTGATCCGTCAGATCGGGCAGCACGCACATTCCGAAATCGTCGGTCAGCTTCCCGAGGGAAACTGGATCACTCGCGCCCCGACCCTTGAACGTAAAGCGATCCTTCTCGCCAAGGTTCAGGACGAAGCGGGGCATGGCCTTTATCTCTATTGTGCCGCCGAAACGCTCGGCGTGAGCCGTGATGATCTGACCGAACAGCTCCTTTCAGGGCGGATGAAATATTCCTCGATCTTCAATTACCCGACCCTGACATGGGCGGACGTCGGGGCTGTGGGTTGGCTCGTCGATGGTGCAGCGATCATGAACCAAGTGCCGCTCCAGCGGACCTCTTATGGTCCCTATAGCCGTGCGATGATCCGCATCTGCAAGGAAGAGTCCTTCCACCAGCGTCAAGGCTTCGACATCATGATGAAGATGGCGCAGGGCACGCCCGAGCAAAAGCGGATGGCTCAAGATGCGCTGAACCGCTTCTGGTATCCGTCGCTGATGATGTTCGGACCCTCGGATGCCGAGTCCGTGCACTCGGCCCAGAACATGGCTTGGAAGATCAAGATCAACACCAATGACGAATTGCGCCAGAAGTTCGTGGATCAAACCGTGCCGCAGGCCGAATACCTTGGCCTGACTGTTCCTGATCCTGACCTCAAATGGAACGAGGAGCGCGGTCACTATGACTTTAGCGAGCCCGATTGGACCGAGTTCTTTGACGTTCTGAACGGCAATGGTCCCTGCAACAACGAGCGTATGGAAGCCCGCCAAGAGGCGTGGGCCGACGGTCAGTGGGTCCGTGATGGTTTGATGGCCCATGCTGCCAAGAAACGCGCCCGCAAAATGGCTGCGGAATAGGAGTTACCGATGAGCAATGAATGGCCCCTTTGGGAAGTCTTTATCCGTGGTCAGCATGGCATGAGCCACCGTCACGTCGGCTCGCTCCATGCCCCTGACGCCGAGATGGCGATCAAGAACGCGCGCGATGTTTACACCCGCCGCAACGAAGGCGTGTCGATCTGGGTAGTCGAGGCTGCCAATATCGCGGCTTCCTCTCCCACCGAGAAGGGTCCGCTCTATGATCCGTCGCGGAGCAAGGTGTATCGCCACCCCACCTTTTTCGACATTCCCGATGAAGTAGGGGCGATGTAATGTCGGCTCTCTTTGAATTTCTGCTCCGTATGGGCGACAACACCTTGGTTCTGGGACACCGCGTTTCGGAGTGGTGTGGCCACGCCCCGATCCTCGAAGAAGATATAGCGCTCGCCAACACTGCACTGGACCTTATTGGTCAAACTCAGATGTGGCTCGGCCTTGCCGCCGAGGTCGAGGGCAAGGGCCGCACGGCCGATGATCTTGCCTATCGTCGCGATGTGATTGACTTCCGCAACTGCCTTTTGACCGAGCTCCCCAACCGCGACTTCGGCCATACCCTCATGCGCCAGTTCCTGTTCGACGCATGGCACAAGCTCATGCTCACCCGTCTGTGTGACAGCTCGGACGAACGTGTTGCCGCCATCGCGATGAAGGCCCTCAAAGAGGTGAGCTATCATCTGGAGCGCTCTGCCGATACGGTGATCGGCCTTGGTGACGGAACTGAGGAAAGCCATGCGAAAATGCAGTCCGCTCTCAACCGTCTCTGGCCCTATGTCGGCGAAATGTTCGAAGCCGACAGTGTCGATGATCTGAACGCCCAAGAGGGTGTCACCGTGAACCCGAGCGAGCTTCGCGCGGATTATGACCGGATCGTTTATGATGTCATGTCGGATGCCACCCTTACCATCCCCGATAGCCGCTTTGCGCACCGTGGTGGCCGCGATGGGTCGCGTCACACAGAGCACCTCGGGCATATGCTGGCCGTGATGCAGTTCCTGCCGCGCGCCTATCCGGATGCACGTTGGTAATGTCCGAGCTTGAGCAGGTCTGGGCGCGACTGCGCGAGGTTCCCGACCCCGAGATTCCGGTGATTTCTCTGGTTGATCTTGGGATTATCCGTGATGTCGAAAAGCGAGGCGGGGAAACCTGGGTCGTCGTTTCGCCGACCTATTCGGGATGTCCCGCGACGACGGTGATCGAAAATGACATTCGCAAGCACCTCTCCAAGCATGGGCTGGAGGTTCAGATCGAGCGCCGCATCGCCCCGCCATGGACCACCGACTGGATAACGGATGAAGGGCGTGCCGCGCTCAAGGCTTACGGCATCGCGCCACCTTCCACCGCCAAGGGGCCTGCAGAATGCCCACATTGCGGTGGTCACGATCTCGAACGGGTGAGTCAGTTCGGCTCCACCCCGTGCAAGGCGCTTTGGCGGTGTAACGACTGCAAAGAGCCTTTCGACTATTTCAAATGTATCTAGGGAGCCTTCATGTCGCGCTTCTATCCGCTCAAAGTCACTGACGTACAAAACACCATTCGCGATGCGATCGTGGTGACGCTCGACGCTCCGAAAGACACGTTCGAATTTATCCCCGGACAATACCTTACCTTTCGCACGACCATAGAGGGCGTCGAAGTGCGCCGCTCCTATTCGATCTGTGCAGGGCGGTCCGAAGGCAAGCTTCAGGTTGGGATCAAACGAGTTGCGGGCGGTGCATTTTCGTCATGGGCGAACGACAATCTAAAGCCCGGCGACATGATCGAAGCCATGCCGCCGATGGGGAATTTCCATGTTCCCTTGGGCGGGCCAGAGCGCAAGAATTACCTTGGTTTTGCGGGCGGATCGGGGATCACACCCGTTTTGTCGATCCTGAAAACGGTTCTCGAAGAGGAACCCAGCAGCCACTTTACCCTGATCTATGCCAATCGCGCAGTGAACACGATCATGTTCCGCGAAGAGCTAGAGGATCTCAAGAACCGCTATCTCGGCCGCTTTACGGTAATCCATGTCCTTGAAACCGAAGCGCAGGACATCGATCTTTTCACGGGGCGCGTGGACGCGGAAAAGTGCAAACAGCTTTTTGCCTCTTGGGTGAACCTTGCACATATCCGCACGGCTTTCATCTGCGGTCCCGAGCCGATGATGCTTGCCATTGCAGAGAGCCTCAAGGATCACGGGCTCAGCGAAGAGCAGATCAAATTCGAACTCTTTGCAAGCAGTCAGCCCCGACGTCTGCCCCAGCGCGTGGCCGAGACCGCTGAAAAGGGGGATGCCACCTATGCGCTGTCGGTGACGATAGACGGGACAACCCGTTCGGTTGAGGCCAGCCGTGATACTTCGGTGCTTGATGCGGCGCTTGGCGCAAACCTCGATGCGCCCTATGCCTGCAAAGGAGGCGTCTGCTCGACCTGCAAATGTCGCGTGATCGAAGGCGAGGTTGAGATGATTACCAATCACGCGCTCGAGGATTACGAGGTGGAAAAAGGGTTTGTGCTCTCGTGCCAGTCCTATCCTCTCACCGACAAGGTCGTTGTGACCTATGACGAGCACTAAAGACGGGGAAGGCCGCCGAGAACCAGCTTGGTGACCGTGGCGGCATAGGCATCGCGGGCGCTGTCATCGGCGCCCGCGTTCCACATGTAGAACCAATTCAGCATCCCGAAGATCGACATCGCGACCACATAGCTGTCGGTGACATCAAAGGCATCGAGCCTGTCCCGCACAAATCGGATGATGTCTTTCTGATAGGCCTTGAGCGGAAGCTGTCGCTCCAAGGGCAAAGAGCCGAGATCGTTGATCTGGACCTTATGCATGTCATCCTCACCGCGATAGGCACGTAGGATCGTTCGGATCGTTACCTCGAGAGCCTCTTCAGGATCATCGGGGAGCGTCAACGAGCATACCGTTTCCCGCAGCTCAGAAAGATACTGATCCAGCATCGCAAAGAGCAGATCCTCTTTGTTTTTATAGTAATGATAGATGTTCGCTTTGGACACGCCTGCCATTGCCGCGATGCCCGCCATGCCCGCCCCTGAATATCCTTCCGAGGCGAAAACATGTGCCGCCGCCTTCATGAGAAGGCGGCGTTTGATTTCATAATCTTCGGCAATAGGGCGCGCCATCAGTCTTTGGTCCGATTGTCCACGACCCGCTTCGCTTTGCCTTCTGAGCGCGGCGCGCTGCCTGGGGTGCCGACGAGGCATTCGGCGCTGACCCCCACAATATCCTTAATCCGCTTGGACAGTGCCTTGGACGCGGCCGCGCGGGACGCATCGTCCGCGGCATGGGGAAGCGCTTCGCAAATCACGCGCATTGCGTCCATTCGGCCCGCAGTATGAAGTTCGATCTGGAAATGCGGGGCCAGTCCTTCGATCTTGAGAAGCTGCTCTTCAATCTGGGTTGGGAACACATTCACACCGCGCAGAATGATCATGTCATCGCTGCGTCCCGTGATCTTCTCCATCCGTCGCATCGACCGCGCAGTTCCGGGGAGAAGGCGGGTCAGATCGCGCGTGCGATAGCGGATCATCGGAAGCCCCTCTTTGGTCAGCGTGGTGAACACCAGCTCGCCCATCTCGCCGTCCGCACAGACCTCGCCTGTTTCGGGGTTGATGATTTCGGGATAGAAGTGATCTTCCCAAATGTGCAGTCCGTCCTTGGTTTCCACACATTCATTGGCAACGCCGGGACCCATGATTTCCGACAGCCCATAGATATCGACGGCATGCATATCAAAGGCCGCTTCCACTTCGGCGCGCATGGCGTTTGTCCATGGCTCGGCACCGAAGATGCCGACCTGAAGACTGCACTCTCGCGGATCTCGGCCCTCTTTGCGGTATTGTTCAAGGATGTTGAGCATATAGCTCGGCGTGACCATGATGGTCTGTGGTTTGAAATCCTCGATCAGCATGACCTGCCGTTCGGTCATCCCGCCCGAAACAGGAATGACCGTGCAGCCAAGACGTTCGGCCCCGTAATGCGCACCAAGGCCGCCCGTAAAGAGGCCATAGCCATAGGCGACGTGCACCTTATCCCCCGGACGCGTTCCACTTGCACGCATCGACCGCGCCACAAGGTCTGCCCAGTTGGAGATGTCGTTCGCCGTATAACCCACGACAGTCGGTTTGCCCGTCGTTCCCGATGAGGCGTGAAGGCGCGCGATCTTGTCCTGCGGCACTGCAAAGAGACCAAAGGGATAATTGTCCCTCAGGTCTGATTTGTTAGTGAATGGAAACTTTGCGAGATCAGCCAGAGACTTCAGGTCATCAGGATGCACGCCTGCCGCATCAAAGCGCTGGCGATACATCGGCACATTCTCATAGGCATGGCGCAGCGTCCATTTCATGCGCTCGAGTTGAAGCGCTGAAATCTCGTCGCGGCTCGCAATCTCGATAGGATCAAGGCTTTCGCGTGGGGGTGTTAGGTCGCGCATTTATTCATCCTCCTTGAACAATGTGCCTTCGATCGAGCGGGAGAACCCGCGAAACTCAGCGATAACTTTACCGTCCTGATTGACGACGGTGACGTCATATATTCCCGAACGCCCTGCTTTCACCTCGACTGCAGTCGCGGTCAGACGGTCGCCAAGCTTGCCGGGGGCGAGATAGGAAATCAGATTGTGCTGTGCGACCGTCACCTGATTTCGACTGTTGCAAGCATAGGCAAAGGCCGTATCCGCAAGGGCAAAGGTCATACCCCCGTGCGTGATCCCGTGGCCGTTGCAATGCTGTTTCTCGACGGTCATCGACATAACGGCCGTGCCCTCACCGACGCTGTCGAGCGACATGCCCATCCAGCGTAGGGTCTCGTCGTTTTGCATCATTGCGGATGCGGATTTTTCGGCGCGTTCTTGTGGGGTCATTTGCCTTGGAACTCCGGTGCGCGTTTATCAAGGAAAGAAGCGACCCCTTCGGCATAATCCGCACTCCGCCCGCATTCGCGCATCAACTCGGCTTCAAAGTCGAGATGATGGTCGAGGCTGTTCGTTTGCGCCGCATCAACGGCGCGCTTGGTCTGCGCATAGCCAAAGGTCGGACCTGCGGCGAGGCGGGTGGCAAGCGCGCGCGCCTCGGTCATAAGGTCTTCGTCGGGAATACATTTCCAGATCAGCCCCCAATCAGCGGCGGTTTGGGCGGGGATCGGTTCTGCGGTCATGGCGAGCGCCTTGGCTCGGGCCTCGCCGATAAGTCGAGTAAGCTGCCAGCTCCCGCCCGTATCGGGGATAAGGCCGACTTTGCCGAAGGACTGGATGAATTTCGCGCTTTCAGCGGCCAGAACAATATCGCAGTTGATCGCAACACTTGATCCTGCGCCGGCGGCCACGCCGTTTACGGCGCAAATGACGGGGGCGGGAAAATTGCGGATCAGTCGCACAAGCGGCGCCCAGTAATTCTGGACCGTCGCTCCAAGGTCGGGCGGCGTGTCCATCTTGCGCGGATCGCGATCCCCGAGGTCTTGGCCCGCACAAAACCCACGCCCTGCACCCGTCAAAAGCACGGCTCGTTTGCCTTCCACTTGTGCGGCCTCGAGGGCGCCGCGAAGCTCGATATGCATTTCTGCGGTAAAGCTGTTCAAGCGGTCCGGTCTGTTGAGCGTAATTTCCACCCAATCGCCATGATCCTGCACAAGAACCAAATGAGTCATTGACGGCAGTCCTCCCAATCGTCGATAAGCAATATGTTGCATATGCCGAACGATCGGTCAATGAATAACCGAATCCATCTTGGCGGTTCTTTGGGAGGAAGAAATGACAGTTCAGAACATCCAGAGCTTTGTTGCTGGTCGTTGGGTTGACGCTGGTGCGCAAGCACGAGAGGTCAAATCCGCCATTAACGGTCAGGTAATTGGGCTTGCTGGCGGTGATCTCGATGTTGAAGCGATGCTCGCGCATGCGCGGACCAAAGGCGGCCCCGCCCTTCGCAAGATGACATTCCACCAGCGCGCCAAGATGCTCAAAGCGCTGGCGCTTTACCTGAATGAGCGAAAAGGTGCACTATATGACATATCGTTCGCGACGGGGGCGACGGCCACTGACCACATGATCGACGTGGACGGCGGCATCGGCACCATGTTCGTTTACGCTTCCAAGGGCCGTGTCGAGCTCCCTGATGATACGATTCTTCTGGACGGCGAGATCGAGCGTTTCGGCAAGGGCGGCACCTTCGTTGGTCAGCATGTCTATACCTCGCTCCAAGGGGTCGCTGTTCATATCAACGCCTTCAATTTCCCCGTTTGGGGTATGCTGGAAAAGCTCGCGCCGAGCCTGATTGCGGGTGTGCCTTCGATCGTGAAGCCCGCCACTGCGACCTGTCAGGTGACCGAGAGCTGCGTGCGCATGATGATCGAGTCGGGCCTCCTGCCTGATGGAGCGCTCCAGCTTGTGACAGGCGGTCTTGGCGATACGCTTGACCGTCTTGCCGCGCAGGATGTGGTAAGCTTTACAGGGTCTGCCGACACAGCCCTCAAGCTCCGCTCCAATCCCAATATTCTTCGCAATTCCGTGCGCTTCTCGGCAGAGCAGGACAGCTTGAACGCTTCGATCCTTGGACCTGATGTTCAGGTCGGTTCCGAAGAGTTCGATCTCTTTATCAAAGAAGTGCACCGCGAAATGACCGTCAAGGCAGGTCAGAAGTGCACGGCCGTGCGCCGCATTATCACGCCCGAGGGGCTTGTCCAGCCCGTGATCGAGGCGCTCTCTGCGCGCCTTGCGAAAACGACGATCGGGGCCCCCAAGGTCGAAGGTGTCCGTATGGGTGCGGTGGTTTCTGGCGACCAGCGCGAAGATGTTCTTGCCAAAGCTGCAATCATCGCGACCGAGGCTGAGCGCGTTTACGGCGGTCAGGATGCCTTGCAGGTTGTGGGTGCGGATGCCGAAGCGGGGGCTTTTGTGAACCCAACACTGTTCCACTGTGCTGACCCCGACACGGCGGTGAAGCTCCACGAGACCGAGGCCTTTGGTCCTGTGTCCACCATAATGCCCTACCGCGATCTTGGTCATGCTATCGAGCTTGCCAATCGTGGGGGCGGTA
Organism: Marivivens sp.; assembly: GCA_023255435.1. Classification (GTDB taxonomy): domain Bacteria; phylum Pseudomonadota; class Alphaproteobacteria; order Rhodobacterales; family Rhodobacteraceae; genus Marivivens. The sequence goes on along the minus strand of JALRIK010000016.1, from coordinate 22,300 downwards.
GCCTTGTCGCATCGGTTATAACCCGTGATGGCGCGGTTGCGCGCGAAGTCGTGCAGGAAGCCGGCGCGTGGCATGGTCGTCTCTACTTCAACAACGCCGAGTCGATGAAGGATTCTACGGGCCATGGCTCGCCCATGCCGCATATGGTTCACGGCGGTCCTGGCCGCGCAGGTGGCGGCGAAGAGCTTGGCGGTATTCGCGGAGTAAAGCACTTTATGCAACGCACTGCCGTGCAGGGGAGTGCAAACCTCATCACCGCAGTGGGCAAGCGCTGGGTCACTGGCGCGACCGAGATCACCAAGGACACGCATCCCTTTACCCGCAAATGGGGCGAACTGGAGCTGGGCGAGACGTTTAACTCGCCTTTGCGAACGATCACGATGGACGATATCGAGCATTTCGCGCAGTTCACTGGCGACACCTTCTATGCCCATATGGACGAGGATGCGGCCAAGCGGAACCCGTTCTTCCCCGATCGCGTTGCTCATGGCTATCTCTTGCTGTCCTTTGCGGCGGGGCTCTTTGTAGAGCCGAACGAAGGCCCTGTTCTCGCGAATACGGGTCTCGAGAACCTCGCGTTCCAGAAACCCGTCACCGCAGGCGAGGCGATCAAGGTCCGTCTCACGGTCAAGGGCAAGCACCCGCGCAATGCCGAATACGCAGAGGTGCGCTGGAACGTGACGATCACCAATCAGGATGACGAACAGGTCGCCGAATATGATCTTCTGACCATGGTTGCGCACTAGAACATCCGGACAAGGCGGGTATAACTCTGGCATGACCAGTGCACCCGCCTTTGCCACGCTTGCTCAACCCTTCCTTGATCCCGCCGACATCAAGGTCTGGTCCGTGCTCGTGACGATCATCGGGGATATCGCGCCCGAGGCTGCAATCGGCGGTCCGATCCTTACCGCTTTGATCGAGAGCATGGGGCTCCAACCCCAAGCCATGCGCGTCGCGCTCCACCGTCTCAAGCGGGACGGCTGGGTCGAGAGCGAGAAGATCGGGCGGGTCGGGTTTTACCGAATGAGCAAGGCGGCGACTTCGACCACATTTGCGGTCAGCCCGCGCGTCTATGCGCCCCGCGTCGAACCGATGACTTCGGCACGCTTGGTCGTGGGGAACCCGCTAGAGACCGAGCCAACGGATCAGGGCTTTCCGATTGCGCCCAATGTGGTCTTGCTCCCGCCTGAACAGGACGTCCGCGATCTCTTGGCGGCGACTGTCGAAGTCGATGCGCTTCCCGACTGGGTCATTTCGAAAATCAGGGAAAGCGCCTGCTTTACCGATTGCACCAAACTTGCTGCAGATCTGGTGATCTTTCGCCAAAACTTCGACCCTGACGCGCTGGGCCTGATCGAGAGGACGGCCCTGCGCATTCTCGTCTTGCATCGCTGGCGACGTCTTGCCTTGCGCATGGACCCCTTGGCCGAAGCGATGTCGGGCGCGGACCAGCCCCCTGCGCTCTGCCGCGCTCGGGTCGCCGAATGTCTGGAGCTGCTCGAACGCCCGACCTTGCAGGACCTCGCCGAGGCCGCAGGGCTCTAGGGCGCCTTGGGAAGGATGAGCGGCGCGCGGCTAAGATCGTTCCCTGCTTCGGCAACTTTCGCGGCAAGCGCGATAAAGGTTTCTTGTTCCTCTTTGCTCAGTCCCGTCAGAATGCTCTGCTGAAGATTACGAACGACGGGAAGGGCGCGGCCAAGCACCTCTTTGCCGTCTTCGGTGATCCAGACAAGCCGTGCGCGGCGGTCGTTCGGGTTGGTTTCGCGTCGGATCAAACCGCGGCTTTCGAGGCGATCAAGAACGCTGCCTGTTGTCGGGCGATCATAGGCAATCAGTCCTGCGACCGTTGCCTGATCAACGCCGTCGTTCTCGGCAAGCGCGGCCAAAACCGCGAACTGGACAGAGGTAAGCTCCAACCCTGCCGCTTTGGTTTCGTCTTGGAATATGGACAGCGAGATCTGGTTCAAGCGCCGGATCAGGTTGCCGGGCATCATATAAATTTCGGTCATCTTCACCTCTTGTGGCATACAATCGTCCGAATGAAAGAATTTGACAAGCATACTTATGATAAGCATGCTAACTATAAATCGACTCAAGGGGAGGATAGGATGTCGACGCAACTGGGCACGCTCGAAGAGCTTCCGCAGGATTACAGGGACGACATGGCTGCCGCCGGCGTCGCGCCGCTTTGGCCGATGATGCGAAATGTGCTGCCGCACGGTGCGCCGCGTCCCGTGACCAAGCCCGGACATTGGGAATTTGCGGCGCTTCGTCCGCTCCTCATGCGTGCGGGCGAGCTGACGCCCGTCGAAAAGGCCGAGCGCCGCGTGCTCGTTCTCTCGGACCCTGGTCGTGGGACGGGTGCGATGCAGGCCACCTCGTCGATCTATCTGGGAATGCAACTCTTGCTCCCCGGCGAGACTGCCCCCGCCCACGTTCACACGCCATCCGCTGTTCGGATCATCGTCGAAGGCAAAGGCGGATACACAGTCGTGGACGGTGAAAAGCTCCCGATGGAAGAGGGTGATCTTGTTCTGACGCCTGGAGGCGAGTGGCACGATCACGGACACGAGGGAACGGAGCCTGTGATCTGGCTGGACGCACTTGATCTGCCGCTTTTCGTTTATCTCGAGGGGTCTTACGCCGAAGAAGGCCCACTTCAGGCACAGCGCAACCGCCCCGATGCCTCTCAGGTCGAATATCTGGCCTCGGGCCTTGCCCCGAGCCGCAAGCACGGAGCAGGCGCGCGCCGCTATCCCATGATGCGCTATCCTTGGACGCGCACAAAGGAAGCGCTGCGCGAGCTCGTCAAATACAACGGCGGCGATGTGGCCGAACTCGACTATGTGAACCCCGAAACGGGAGCGGATGTGCTCCCGACTATGGGTTTTACCGCGATGATGTTGACCAAAGGCGCAAAGGAAGAACCTCCCTTGCGCTCGTCCTCGGCGGCATTCCATGTGATCGGCGGCAAAGGTCGCACCATCGTCAACGATAGGGTGATCGAATGGGGTCCAAAGGACACCTTTACCGCGCCTGTCTTTGCAAAGATCACCCATCAGGCCGACGAAGACGCGTATATCATTCGCGTTCATGATCGCCCGCTTCAGGAAAAACTTGGTTACTACGAGGAACGCAGCCGATGACCGATATGCTTTTCGAACTTCCCACTACTCCGTCCATTCCCGTGAAGGGCGAGAAAGCGGAATATCCCGTTGGCCGCATTTTCTGCGTCGGTCGGAATTATGCGGCGCATGCGGCGGAAATGGGTGTTGAAGTGGATCGCGAGGCGCCGTTCTACTTCACCAAGACGCCGACCGCGGCGATCCTTTCGGGTGCGACCATCGCTTATCCTCCGGGCACCGAGAACTATCACTACGAAATGGAGCTGGCTCTCGTCATCGGCAAAGATGGGTTTCGGGTTTCCAAGGACGAAGCAAAGGCCCTCATCTACGGCTATTGCTGCGCGCTCGATATGACACGCCGCGATCTTCAGCTCGTCGCGCGGTCCAAGCAGCGGCCTTGGGATCTCGGCAAGGACGTCGAGCAATCGGCGGTCTTTTCAACGATCACGAAAGCCACGGAATTCGAAGTGACGCAGCAGCGCATCCACCTCGAAGTAAATGGTGAAGTGAAGCAGAACTCCAACCTTTCGTTTTTGATTCATGATGTCTGCGCAGTGGTCGCGGATCTCTCAAAATTCTATCACCTTCGCGCAGGCGACGTGATCCTTACGGGCACGCCCGAAGGTGTCGGTCCCGTGGTTGCGGGCGACAAGATCACAGGTGGCATCGACGGGCTCGATCCGATTGCGCTCACCATCGGGGCGGCGGAATGATCTATCACGGCTATTTCCGAAGCTCGTCTTCCTATCGGCTTCGCATCGCCTTTGGTCTCAAGGGGATCGATCCCGAGTTCCGTTCGGTCCATCTTGTTCGGAACGGCGGTGAGCAAAAATCCGAAGCCTATCGGGCACTCAATCCGCAAGGGTTGGTGCCGACGGTCGAGCATGAAGGCGAGGTTTTCACCCAGTCGCCTGCTATCCTCGAATGGCTCGACGAACAGTTCCCTGAGCCAAGGCTTTTGCCCGAGGATGCGACGCTGCGTGCGCATGTCCGCGCCTTTTGCAACGTGATCGCCTGCGAAATCCATCCGCTCCAGAACCTGCGTGTGCTTCAATTTCTTGAAGCCAACTACGGTCAGGCGCTCGAGGGCAAAGAGGCATGGTGCCAGCGTTGGATCGGCGATGGCCTCGCCGCCTGCGAAGCGCTTCTCACGAAGCGTCCGCAAACCGACTTTTGCTTTGGCGACACTCCGGGGATGGCGGATATCTATCTGGTTCCCCAGATTTTTTCCGCGGCCCGCTTCAAAGTGGACCTTTCGTTCATGCCGAACCTGCGCCGCATTTACGCCAATTGTGAAGCGCTTCCGGCTTTTGCCGATGCGCACCCATCCAAACAGCCTGACGCCGAATAAGGCCGCGCGGGGGAGAATAACATGAGTGACAAGATCATCATTGCGGGCGGCGGCATCGGCGGCCTTGCGACGGCCATCGGCCTTGCACAAAAGGGCATTGGCTCCATCGTTCTGGAAAAGGCCGCCCAGCTTGGGGAAATCGGCGCGGGGATCCAGCTTGGCCCTAATGCCTTTCATGCCTTTGATTACCTCGGGGTCGGCGATCAGGCGCGCGCTATGGCGGTCTATATCGACAACCTTCGCCTGATGGATGCCATTTCGGGGGACGAGATCACCCGTATCCCGCTTGATGACGCGTTCCGCGCGCGGTTCAAGAACCCTTACGCTGTCGTCCATCGCGGCGATCTTCACGGGGTGTTTCTCAAGGCCTGTGTTGCGCATCCGCTTGTCGAGCTGCGTACCAATTCGGCAGTCGAGAGCTATGAACAAGACGACTCTTCGGTGACTGTCGCCTTGTCAAACGGTGAAAAGGTTAAAGGCCGTGCCCTGATCGGTGCCGACGGCCTCTGGTCGAACATCCGTAAACAGCTCGTCGGGGATGGCATGCCGCGCGTGTCTGGGCACACGACCTATCGGTCGGTGATTCCCACCGAAGAGATGCCCGAAGACCTTCGGTGGAATGCGGCGACCCTTTGGGCGGGGCCAAAGTGTCATATTGTGCATTACCCGCTTTCGGGTTGGAAGGTGTTCAATCTGGTGGTTACATACCACAATGACGCCCCCGAACCGGTCGCCGGAAAACCTGTTTCCCATGATGAAGTTCGTAAGGGATTTGAACACGTTAACCCTATTGCGCGGCAGATCATCGAGAAGGGTAAGGACTGGAAGCTTTGGGTGCTGTGCGACCGTGATCCCGTGTCCAATTGGGTCGATGGTCGGGTGGCTCTTTTAGGGGATGCCGCACATCCAATGTTGCAATATTTTGCACAAGGTGCTTGTATGGCGATGGAGGACGCCGTCTGTCTGTCTGCGGAGCTTGATGCCGCGCCGGACGATCTCGAGGGAGCTCTGCAACGCTATAACGCACGCCGTCGTTTGCGCACGGCTCGGGTTCAGCTGCAGTCTCGCGAAATCGGCCAGCACGTCTATCACCCTGCGGGCGCGCATGCGGAGCTACGGAATGCTGTTATGAACAGCCGCAGTGCGGAGGAATGGTACGACCAGATCGATTGGCTCTATGGTTCCACGGGCCTTGAGGGGGCTGTTTCAGCGGAAACCCGAAAACGCCCGATGTTCTCATAAAAGTTGATGACAGGTCATAACAGTTATGTAGTATACCTAATATAGACGAGAGGCCGCAGGTTGTTCTGCAAGGTGGTCTTTCGGGATTTTAGGGTTCTACCACATTCTGGTTCGGGGTCGAAAGGTCCCGCGCCGAAAACGAATAAATAAAGCACCTGAAAACAGGTGCTGGTCAATAGGGAGGAGACCACATGACCATCACGCGTAAGAGCTTTCTCAAGACAGCTATGGCTTCGGCCATTGCTCTTGGTATTTCTGCAACGGCGTCCTTTGCTCAGGACGTGACGCTGCGCCTACACCAGTTCCTTCCCGCTCAGGCTAACGTGCCTGTGCAGGTTCTCGACGTTTGGGCCGATAAGGTCGAGGCCGACTCGAATGGCCGTATCAAGGTCGAGCGCTACGCTGCCATGTCTCTCGGCGGCACCCCGCCCGAACTGATGGATCAGGCGATCGACGGCGTTGCCGATATCGTTTGGACCGTTGTCGGCTATACCCCCGGCCGATTCCCGTCGACCGAGGTCTTCGAGCTTCCCTTCATGGTGGCCGATGCCCGCGCAGCGTCCTATGCCTACTGGAAGATGTTCGAAACCCACATGAAGGACACCGAGTTCAAGGACGTCCACATTCTGGGAACCTGGGTTCACGGTCCGGGCATGTTCCACACCAACGCACCCGTTACTAAGCCTGCCGACCTTCAGGGTATGAAGATCCGTGGCGGTTCGCGTCTTGTGAACCAGCTTCTCGAGCTCGTCGGTGCGACGCCGGTCGGTATGCCCGTTCCTGCCGTATCCGAAGCGCTCTCCAAAGGCGTTCTGGATGGCACCACTATTCCGTGGGAAGTCACCACCTCGCTCAAAGTGCCCGAGCTTGTGAAGAACCACACCGAATTCGAAGGTCCCGCGCTCTACAACCTCACCTTCGTTCTGGCGATGAACAACGACACCTATGCAGGTCTTCCCGATGACCTCAAAGCCGTGATCGATCAGAACTCGGGTCTCGACTTCTCGATCTTTGCGGGCGGCACGCAGTCGGATGCCGACGGTCCTGCACGCCAGATCGCTGTCGATCTCGGTAACAACATCATCACCATTGCCGAAGCCGACACGGGTGAATGGCGTGATCTTGTGACCCCGATCTACGAAAGCTGGGTCGAGGATATGAAAGGCAAAGGTATCGACGGTCAGGCTCTGATCGACGAAGCGCGCGCCCTGATGGCTGAATACGAAGCCAACAACTAAACCCCGACAAAGGGCCGTCCCGAGTGATCGAGATGGCCCTTTTTCTCGGTTCGGATCCCAAGGAAAAGCTGAGCACATGAAACGTTTCATGATGGGTTTGGCGCATGTGTTCGCTCTCATAGGCGGAGCAGCACTTTCGGCCATGATCCTTATTGTTTGTCTCTCGATCATCGGTCGGACGGGTGCCACGATCATGCACTCCGACTTCATGCAGACCTATGCCTCGGGGTTCGCGACCTGGTCGCTCGAAGTAGGCCTTGGTCCTGTGAACGGAGACTACGAAATCGTCGAGGCTCTGATGGCCCTTGCGATCTTTGCCTTTATTCCTCTGACACAAGCCACCTCGGGTCATGCGACGGTGGACATTCTGACGAATGCCCTGCGGCCTGTCGTGCAGCGATGGCTGGCCGCGTTGATCGAGGTGGTGTTCGCGATCACCCTCGTGATCATCGCTTGGAAACTTTATGACGGCACGGTTTCGAAGCATCGTTCGGGTGGAACGACCCTGTTGCTCCAGTTTCCCCTTTGGTGGGCCTATGCAGGGGCGCTCGTCGGTGCGGTCGCATCGGCCATCGTCGCCGTCTACATGGGGTTCGTCCGTGTGCTCGAGGCTATCACCGATACCGTAATCGTCGAAGCCGGCGGAGGAGCAGACCATTGACCCCTCTTGAAATCGGACTTTGGTCCTTTCCTGTTCTTATGGCTCTTATTTTCATGCGCGTGCCAATCGGGCTCGCCATGTTCCTTGCGGGCTTTGTCGGGCTTTCGTTCTTGCCGGGCGGACTGAATGTCGCGCTGGCAAAGCTCAAAACTGAAAGCTACACGACCTTTTCAAGCTATTCGCTGTCAATTGTGCCAATGTTCCTTTTGATGGGGTATTTCGCAACGCTCGGCGGCATGTCCCAAGCGCTCTTCAAAGCGGCAGAAAGCTGGCTCGGCCACCGCAAGGGCGGTGTTGCAATGGCTGCGATTGGTGCTTGCGCGGGCTTCGGTTCGATCTGTGGCTCGTCCTTGGCGACTGCTGCCACGATGAGCCGCGTCGCGCTGCCTGAACTCCGCCGCTATGGCTATGCTGGCGGTTTCTCGACCGCCACCCTCGCGGCGGGCGGCACGCTCGGCATTCTGATCCCACCCTCTGTGGTTCTTGTGATCTATGCGATCCTCACCGAGCAGAACATCGCAAAACTGTTTCTTGCGGCGTTCGTTCCGGGTCTGCTAGCTGCGCTGGGCTATGTCATCACTATTTCGATCTATGTCCGCTTGAACCCCGGCTCTGCTGGGGTGCGCGAGCCGGTCCCTTATGCGGAACGTTTCCGCGCGCTCGTCGATGTCTGGCCCGTGCTCCTCGTTTTTGCGTCGGTGGTGGGCGGCATTTACCTTGGTGTGTTCACGCCGACCGAAGGTGCTGCCGTCGGTGCACTGGGAACGGGGATTATCGCCCTCGTCAACGGCGGGCTCACGATCAAGACGCTTCTCGAAAGCTTTACCGCAACGGCGCGCTCCACCGCGATGATCTTTTTCATCGTTCTCGGCGCGGGCACTTACAACAGCTTCCTTGCACGCACCAATGTGCCGCAAGAGCTGTCGAATTGGGTCGTGGCCCAAGGCTTCGCGCCGATTGTCGTGCTGATCATCATTCTGGTCTTTTATCTGGTGATGGGATGTCTGATGGACTCGCTCTCGATGATCCTTTTGACGATCCCGATTTTCTATCCCGCTATCAGCGCGATGGACTGGGGCAGTATGACGATCGAAGAGGTGTCGATCTGGTTCGGTATCATCGTGCTGATCGTGGTCGAGGTTGGGCTGATCACACCGCCAGTTGGGATGAACCTTTTCATCATCAACGCGATGGAAAAGACCACCCCCATGTCCGAAACCTACAAGGCGGTCATGTACTTTGTCGCATCCGACATCGTGCGCGTGATCCTGCTGGTGGCCTTTCCGTCTATCACCTTGTTCTTGCTCTGAGCAAAAAAACTTGACTCAAAAATAGGTATTCAACATAATCATTATGTCGTATACCTATTTTATTGAGGGTCAACCATGGACATCAACGGTGTTTCAGCGGTGGTAACGGGCGGTGCCAGCGGGCTTGGTGCAGCAACGGCCCGCAAGCTTGCAAGCCAAGGCGCCAAGGTGGCGATCCTCGATTTTGACCTCGAACGTGCGCAGGCAGTCGCCCAAGAGCTCGACGGCTACGCGGTCAAGGTTGATGTAGGTGACGCCGCGAGCGTCGAGGCCGCCATCGCAGGGGTCGTGGCCGCCATTGGTGCTCCGCGCGTCGTTATCAATTGCGCAGGTATCGGCACCGCCGCCCGCATGGTCGGGCGCGAAGGCAAGCTTTCGGTCGACCTTTTCGAGCGAACGATCCGCGTCAATCTCATTGGCACCTACAACGTTATGTCCTTTGCGACTCGCGCGATGCTCGACCTCCCTGTCATGGAGGGCGGCGAGCGCGGTGTTATCGTGAATACGGCCTCTGCCGCCTATCAGGACGGTCAGCTTGGCCAGTCGGCCTATTCGGCCTCCAAAGGCGGGATCGCGTCGATGTGTCTGCCTCTTGCCCGTGAATTGGCGCAATCCGCTGTCCGCGTCATGGCGATCGCACCGGGACTTTTCGAGACCCCAATGATGGAGACGCTTCCGCAGGAGGTGACCGAGGCCATCGTGCGCAATATTCCCCACCCCGCGCGTCTCGGCTTTCCCGAAGAATTCGCCCTTCTTGCCAGCCAGATCATCGCCAACCCCTATCTCAATGGCGAGGTGATCCGTCTTGACGGCGCAACCCGCCTCCCGCCGCGCTAAGGAAATCCAATGGCTCTCGTAGATATCGAAATCGACGGCGGAATTGCTGTCCTTACCATGAACCGCCCCGACAAACGCAATGCTATGTCCGATGACCTATTGCGCGAGATTGACGCGTTTTTCTCGGCGCCACCTGCCGAAGTGAAGGTCGTTGTTCTGACGGGAACTGCGGGACACTTCTGTTCCGGGCTTGATCTGTCTGAGCACAAACAGCGCGATGCCGAAGGAACGATGCGCCACTCGCGCGCGTGGCATCAAGTCATGGACCGCATCCAATACGGCGGGCTTCCTGTCGTATCGGCGATGTTCGGCGCGGTCATTGGCGGTGGGCTCGAGCTTGCGACTGCGACGCATGTGCGGATCGCCGAGCCTTCGACCATCTTCCAACTTCCCGAAGGGCGTCGCGGGATTTTCGTTGGAGGCGGCGCGTCCGTCCGTGTCGGCCGCATTCTCGGGGCCGACCGTATGATCGAGATGATGCTCACGGGCCGCAAATATGGCGCGGACGAGGGGCTCAGCCTTGGCCTGACGCACTACAGCGTGGGCGAAGGCGAAGCGCTCCCCATGGCTATGGATCTTGCGCGCAAGATCGCGATGAACGCGCCTTTGTCGAACTATGTGATGATTCAGGCGCTTTCGCGGATCGAAGATATGTCCAAGGCGGATGGTCTGTTTACCGAAAGCCTCTGCGCTGCGCTCACCCAGACGAGCCCTGATGCGGTCGAAGGGCTCGCCGCTTTCCTCGAAAAACGCAATCCGACGTTCAGCTGACATGACAGAACAAGATCAGGGACTTCGCAAATTTTGCGGTTATAACATCAAGCGGGCGTTCAACGTCATTCAGGCTGATGTTAACCAGACGCTCACGCGGTTCGGTCTTCGGCTTGTGACGTGGTCCGCACTTTCCGTGATCAAGGAAAATTCGGGTCTGCGCCAAAGTCAATTGGCCGACATCCTGTCTATCGAGCGCCCCAATCTCGTGCTGCTTCTTGACGAGCTGGAGCGCGCAGACCTGATCAATCGCGACCGCGATAGCGCCGACCGCCGCGCCTATTGCCTGAGCCTCACCGACGTAGGCGAGGCTCTCTACGCCGAGGCGCTTTTGGCCGTCGAAGCACACGAAGACAGGATGACCGAAGGGCTGACCGCCGAGGAACGTGCCGGCCTAATCGCTATGCTTCGGCGCATCGAAGCCAACGGAAAAACAGGAGGAGAGACGGATGGGACTGGATCGCTATCAGAAGCATGATATCTCGCAGGAAACGCGCCCCGACGGGACGCTGATCCTGACGGCAAATCTCCCGCTTGAACCTGTCGCCGATCGCACGATTGATTGGATCGTCGAATGGGCCGCGAAAACGCCCGATGCCGTGATGATTGCCGAGCGGAGCGGCGAAGGTTGGCGCGAAGTCACCTATGCGCAAGGTCTCGAGATGGTCCGCGGCTTGGCTTCTGGGCTTTTGGCCGAGGGCCTTGGCCCCGATACGCCTATCCTTGTGATTTCGGGAAACTCGGTCAACCACGGCCTTCTTGCGCTCGCTGCCCAGTATATCGGGGCGCCCGTTGTGCCTGTGGCCGAGCAATATGCCCTAATCCCTGCCGCGCGGGTTCAGTTCGATCATATACAGAGTCTGATCCGTCCTGCGATGGTCTTTGCCGAAGATCCGCGCTTCTTTGATGCACTCGATCTGCCGCTCTTTGACGGCTGTCTAAAGCTGGTCGCGAGCGGCGATTATCCCGGAGCGCTCCAGTTTGACAGGCTGCTGCGCGGTGCGGATGCCGATATCGAAGCCGCTTTGGCCAACGTCGGTCCCGATACCGTGGCCAAGATCCTGATGACTTCGGGGTCCACCAGTAACCCCAAGGGCGTGCTCACCACCCACCGCATGATGTGCACCAACCAGACACAGCTTCGCACCGCTCTCCCGTTTCTCAAGGCAAAACCGCCCAAGATCGTAGATTGGCTCCCTTGGAACCACGTCTTTGGCGGGTCTCATAACTTCAATATGATGCTCGCGAATGGTGGTGCGCTTTATATCGACAACGGCAAGCCGACCCCTGCACTGGTTGGGAAAACCATCGAGAACCTTGGCATGATCGCAGGCAACCTCGCCTTTAACGTGCCGGTCGGGTTTGCAATGTTGCGCGATGCGCTCAAAGCCGATGCCGCGCTGCGCGAGACCTATTTCCGCGATATGGACATGCTCTTTTATGCGGGGGCCTCGCTCCCTCAGGATGTCTGGACCGATCTGGAAGACATGGCCCGCGAAGTGCGCGGCGACGCGCCCCTTTTCACAAGCAGCTGGGGACTCACGGAAACAGCGCCCGCTTGCCTCATTCAGCATGAACCGACCGACCGTTCGGGCATCGTCGGCGTGCCGCTGCCTGGTCTGAGCATCAAACTCATTCCCGATGACGAGATGCGCTGCGAAATCCGTGTCAAAGGCCCGACGATCACGCCGGGGTATTTCCAAGACCCCGAGAAGACCGCAGAAGCTTTTGATGAAGAGGGATATTTCATCACAGGCGATGCTATGAAGTTTGTAGATGAGTCCGACATCCAAAAGGGTCTCAAGTTCGACGGACGTATTTCCGAGGACTTCAAACTTCTGACGGGGACATGGGTGCGGGCGGCGAACCTGCGCCTCGATCTTCTCAAGAAACTTGGACCGCTCGCGCAGGATATCGTGATCACCGGTGCGGATCGCAATCAGATCGGCCTCATGATTTTCCCGACGGAGGCGCTTCGCGGCACAAATGGTGTGATAGACGATGACGGGCTCTTGATTGCGCCCGAAGTCGTCGAGAAAATCCGTTCGTGTCTCCATGCCCGTGCCGACGAAGGTTCTGCGACCAAGGTTTGGCGCGCTTGTGTGCTCTCCGAGATACCTTCGATCGCCGACGGTGAAATCACCGCCAAAGGCAATCTCAACTTCCGCAAAATCCAAATGCGCCGCGCGGGTCTTGTCGAGCGTCTCTACGACGACAACGACCCCGCCGTGATCCACATCTAAGGAGAAATCCCGTGGTCGATATTACCAAAGTCCGCGCCATCGATATTCATACCCATGCAGAAGAGCCCTGCGGCTGCCATTCCGACGATGGCTACGATGATCTTCAGGCGACGATGGCCAAATATTTCGGAGCGCCGTGGAACCATCCGCCGACGGTGCCGATGACGGCGCAGCATTACCGCGAACAGAATATCGCCGCAGTGATTTTTCCCGTCGATGCCGAACGCGAAACTGGCTATCGCCGTTACAAGAACGAAGAAGTGGCCGAGCTTGCCGCTGAAAACGATGATGTCCTCATCCCCTTTGCTTCGATCGACCCGCACAAGGGCAAACTCGGCGCCCGCGAGGCGCGCCGTCTGATGAAGGACTTCGGCATTAAGGGCTTCAAGTTCCACCCGACGATGCAGGGTTTCTACCCGAATGACCGTATGGCCTATGACCTTTATGAAGCGATTGCAGAGGAAGGCGGGATTGCGCTCTTCCACACGGGTCAAACGGGCGTTGGTTCGGGGATGCGCGGCGGCAATGGGATGCGGCTCAAGTATTCGAACCCGATGTATATGGATGACGTGGCGGTGGACTTTCCCGACATGAAGATCATCCTCGCTCACCCGTCTTTCCCGTGGCAGGAAGAGGCGCTCGCCGTAGCCCAGCACAAACCCAACGTTTATATCGACCTTTCGGGTTGGTCGCCCAAGTATTTCCCTGAAATCCTTGTGAAATATTGCAATTCGATCCTCAAGAAAAAGGTGCTCTTCGGGTCCGACTGGCCGATGATCACGCCCGAACGTTGGCTTTCGGACTTTGAAAAGATCGCGATCAAGGACGAAATCCGTCCCGATATCATCAAGAACAACGCCGCTCGTTTGTTGGGGTTCATGGAATGAAACCGTTTTCTGCGCCTGTCGATGACATCCTGTTCACACTGAATGCCATGGGCGCAGAGCGCATCCCCGAGTGGGATGGTGAACTTGTCGCCGAGCTTGCGGGTCATTTCGCGAGTTTTGCCGAAGGTGAGATCGCAGCCGTAGACGAAGAGGGCGACCGCGTTGGTGCCGTTCTCGAAAACGGACGCGTGCGTATGCCGCCGTGTTTCCAGCCCGTCTATCAGTCCTATGTCGAGCAAGGCTGGTGTGGCCTTACCGCGCCCGAGGACTACGGCGGACAGGGGATGGGTGCTGCGGTTCTCGGCGTGACATCCGAAATATTCTCGGGCGCAAATATCTCTCTTCAGATGGTCACGGGGCTGGTTCCGGGTGCTGTGCGCACACTCATGCACTTCGGCACCGAGGAGCAGAAATCCCGCAATATCCCGCACCTTGCCTCTGGCGACTGGCTCGCCACCATGTGTCTGACCGAGCCCGGCGCGGGCTCTGACCTTTCACGCGTGCGCACCCGCGCCGTCGATGACAACGGCTGGAAAATCACGGGCGAAAAGATTTTCATCTCGGGCGGTGATCAGGACATGTCCAAGGGTGTGTTCCACCTCATCCTTGCCCGCACGTCCGACGATGGGATCAAGGGTCTCTCGCTTTTCCTTGCCCGTTCAGAGCGTGAAGATGGCACGCGCAACGCGATCACAGTGACCCGCATCGAAGAGAAGATGGGCCTACATGCTTCTCCCACCTGTCAGCTGGCCTTTGACGGGGCCGAAGCAGAACTTGTCGGCGAGCTTGGTGGCGGTCTCAAGGCGATGTTCACTATGATGAACCACGCCCGACTCGACGTCTCGCTACAGGGTGCGGCCCTTGCTGCCCGTGCGACCGACATTGCCCGCGCCTATACCGCCGAGCGTGTTCAGGGTGGCCGCCCGATCAACCAACACGCCGATGTGGCGCGGATGCTTGACGAGATGGACGTTCTCGCCATGGGCGGGCGTGGCATTGCCCACCTTGCGCTCGTGACGATGGAGACGGGCGAGAACCCCGATCTTGTCGAAGCATTGACCCCGATTGCCAAAGTTTTCTGCACCGATGGCGCGTCCCAAGCAGCCGATCTCGGAATCCAGTGCCTTGGCGGCTATGGCTATCTTCAGGAATACCGTATGGAGCAAATCGCCCGCGATGCGCGGATCACCCGTATTTACGAGGGCGCGAACGGCATCCATGCGACGGCCCTTGCCACACGCCTCATGCGCCTTGTTGCGCCGATGGATGCGCTGGCAGAGCTTGCCGCCGAGCGTCCTGATCTTCTTTCTGACTGGCAAGAGGCGCGCAGCCGTGTGGCAAGCCTCGCGGACCCGACGCCGATTGCCTCGGCGTTCATGACGCTGACCGCCGAGCTTGTGCACCAGATCGTTTGGGGCCGTATGCGGGCCCAGATGTCCGCCCACGTGGACCCTGAAAGGATCGAGCGTCTCGCCGCGGTTGCCGCGCGCCGTTTCCCCGTCGCCAAGGCGATTTTCAACGCCGCCCTCTAAAATTTCGATCGCGTTTAGCATTATCTTGCATCATGTGCATAATGATGCATAATAGTGCAAACGACTCGAAGCTTGGGAGGACTCCATGTCAGTTGATGCGTTCAACGACCTCATGTCGCGCGTTGCCGCGTTTATCGGTGACGATCCGCTTGATGACGCTTTGGCAGAGAAGCTGAACGCGGCTTTTCCCGAAGGCGGAGAGGATTTCCACATGCTTGCAGGGCTCTGCGAAGCAGGCGAGGCCGAGGGTTGGCTTTGTGCGCGCGAGCATGGCGGGATCAAGTTCGGGCGCCCGATCAAGCCCGCATCCCATGCGGGTAAATTCAGTGTCGATGTTGTCCGCATGAAGGACGTCAAAGGCCCGCACCACATACATACCACAGGCGAAATCGGGGCGATCATCCCGATCGACGGAGATCCCAAATTCGATGGGTTCGATGCGGGGTGGTATGTCTATGCGCCTGGGTCCGATCACCATCCGATCGTCACCGATGGAGATGCCTATGTCGTCTATCTCTTGCCCGAAGGGGCCATCGAATTCACCGGCCGCTAGGTCGATTGTCAGCTGACAATAGGTCGGGGAGGACCTCTTATGTCGCAAAATCAAAACGCAGCAGTTTATTTCGTGGATCGTCACCTTTCCGAAGGCCGCGGTGGCAAAGTAGCCTTTCAAGAAGCGGTCGGGGCAAAGCGATCCCTGACATACGGCCAACTCTCGGAAGGCACGTCGCGTGTTGCGGGCGCATTGGGCAAGCTCGGCGTGCGCCGCGAGGAGCGGGCGGCGATGATCGTGCTCGATCAGATCGAGTTTCCGCAGATCTACTTCGGCGCAATGAAAGCAGGGGTCGTTCCGATCCCTCTCAATACGCTTCTCTCGGATGCGGTCTATGAAGCGATCCTACGCGACAGCCGTGCCGCTGTTCTCTTTGTTTCGGTGGAGCTTTTGCCGACCGTTTTACCTGCGCTGGAGAATTGCCCCGAACTTCGGGATGTGGTCGTGATCGGCGGCGAAGGCTATCCCAACTCACTCAGCTGGGACGCTTTCATGGAGGGCGCCGAGGCACTTCCCGCCATCGAAGTCGGGCCCGATGAAACTGCGTTCTGGCTTTATTCCTCGGGATCGACGGGAACGCCCAAGGGCGTGCGCCATGTTCATGGAAGCCTTAAGGCGACGTCTGAAACTTATGGCGATCAGGTGCTCAAGGTCAAAGAGGACGACGTTGTCTTTTCCGTCGCCAAGCTCTTCTTTGCTTATGGTCTTGGTAACGGGATCACCTTTCCGCTTTCGGTCGGTGCGACCACCGTCCTTCTCTCGGGCCGTCCGACACCCGACAGCGTGTCCGAGGTGCTGACCGAGTTCAAACCTTCGGTCTATTGCGGTGTGCCGACGCTTTACGCGGCTTTGATCCACCATTGGGAAAAGCAAGGCGGCCACCCCGATGCCCCGCTCCGCCGTTGTATTTCGGCGGGCGAAGCGCTTCCCGAAGAGATCGGCAAAAAATGGGCGGCGCTTTGGGGGGTCGATATCCTCGATGGCGTCGGCTCGACCGAGATGCTCCATATTTTCTTGTCCAACAGTGACGGAAACGTCGTCTATGGCACTTCGGGTCAGGCCGTTCCAGGTTATGACTTGCGCCTTGTCGATGAAGAAGGTGCGGATGTTCCCGCAGGCGGCGTGGGCGAGCTTCTCGTCCGCGGGCCTTCTGCCGCCGAAGGCTATTGGAACCAGCGTTCGAAATCACGCGCGACCTTTGAGGGCGAGTGGACGCGCACGGGTGACAAATACGAGCTGACCGAAGCCGGCCGCTTTATCTACTGCGGTCGAACCGACGACATGTTCAAGGTCTCGGGCATCTGGGTCAGTCCTTTTGAAATCGAACAAGCGCTGATCGCACATCCTGATGTTCTCGAAGCGGCGGTCGTTGCGGCGCGCGACGAAGAAGGGCTGGAAAAGCCCAAGGCCTTTGTTGTGCTCAAGGGCGGCAATCAGCTTCCTGAAGACATCAAGGAATTCGTCAAGAACAAGATCGGCAAGTGGAAATATCCACGTTGGATCGAGGTCGTTGAAGACCTCCCCAAGACTGCAACGGGTAAAATCCAACGCTTCAAGCTGCGCGAGTTGGCATGACTTGGGGCGCGGGTTTCCTGACGGCGGGCGGCAAGCGTTTGGAATACAGATGCTGGGGGCCTGCTCCTGACGCCGCTCCGACCATCGTTCTCTTGCACGAAGGGCTTGGCTGTGTCGCGCTTTGGAGGGATTTCCCTGAAAAGCTTGCGGCTGCGACGGGGTTCGGTGTGATTGCTTACTCCCGTGCGGGCTACGGCCAGTCTGATGCGACCGAACTTCCGCGTCCTCTCGATTACATGACCCGCGAGGCGGTCCATGTGCTTCCCGAAGTGCTTGACGCAATCGGTTTTAAGCGGGGTGTTCTGTTCGGTCATTCCGATGGGGCGACGATCGCTGCGATTTATGCGGGAAGCGTCGAGGATTTCCGCGTGCGCGGGCTTGCCGTTGTTGCTCCGCATTTCTTTACCGAAGACATGGGGCTAGCCGAGATCGCGAAGGCCAGGGTCGCCTATGAAACTACGGACCTCGGCGCGAAGCTCGGTAAATACCATAAGGACGCTGAACATGCGTTTCGCGGCTGGAACGATGCATGGCTGGCCGAGGGCTTCAAGTCTTGGAACGTTGCCGACGTGATCGACTATCTGCGTGTGCCTACGCTCGCCATTCAGGGCACTGCCGATCAATACGGAACCAAGGCCCAGATCGAGGAGATCGAGAGCCGTTCCTATGCTCCGGTCGATGTATTGATGATCGACGACTGTCGGCATTCTCCCCATCTTGAAAAGCCCGAGGCGGTACTTTCCGCTATGGCCGAGTTTTGCGCGCGGCTTGAAAGGATCGAGGCCGCCGAGGTCGAGATCGCGTGATTCCGACCCATGCCTATATCCCAGGCCGAACGCCCCGCCATCCGGACGGGGCGTTTGACGTTTTGCGCGACACGGTTCGCGCGGGGGCCGATGTTTTGGAGTTGGCGCGCTGCGACGCGATGCTTTTCGGGTTGAGATACCTTGAAACGGGTTTCTACTGGGAAGCCCATGAGGTTCTTGAGCCCGTTTGGATGGCATGCCCGCCGAATTCTGCAGAACGATCGATGGCGCAGGCCCTTATCCAAATCGCCAACGCGAGGCTCAAACAAGAGATGGCGCGCCCCAATGCCGCGCGCCGCATCGCTGCGATTGCGCGCACCCACTTGATCGAGGCCGAACGGACAGGGTCCGTCGTTCTGGGGCTAGAGGTGAAACGAGTCGCTTTGTGGATCGACTCGCTCTGAGCCCCACCTAATTTATGCATTATAATGCATTTATGCATGAAATTGTAGTAGTTGGTTGGTATCTAAAATATTGTTTTTATGTAATTAAATATTGATCTGCACTATTATGCACTTTCTTGTTTACCTATGCACTAGAATGCACTACAAACATCTCAACACGAAGCTCAGGGGAGGGCATCATGACCCAAGTTATCGATTTTCAAACCGACCCGTCCAAGTATCGCCACTGGCGTGTGGACTTTGACGGAGACGTTGCGACTGTTACTATGGACGTCGACGAGAACGGCGGCCTGTTCGAAGGGTATCAACTCAAGCTCAACTCCTATGATCTTGGGGTCGATATCGAGCTTGCTGACGTTGTCCAGCGCATGCGTTTCGAGCACCCCGAAGTCAAAGTCGTCGTGATGAAGTCGGGCAAGGACAAGGTCTTCTGCGCAGGTGCGAATATTCGTATGCTCGGCGGTGCGGCCCATGCCCACAAGGTCAACTTCTGTAAGTTCACCAACGAAACCCGCAACACCTTTGAAGCGGCCGAGGCTGACAGCGGTCAAAAATGGATCGCAGCGGTCAAGGGGGCCTGTGCTGGTGGCGGTTACGAGCTTGCACTTGCTTGCAACCACATCATGCTTGTCGACGATAGCGCGTCCGCTGTTTCGCTTCCCGAAGTTCCGCTTCTTGCCGTTCTTCCTGGCACCGGCGGCCTTACCCGCGTCACCGACAAGCGCAAGGTGCGCCGCGACCGCGCCGATATCTTCTGCTCGATCGAAGAGGGTGTGAAGGGCAAGCGCGCTCAGGAATGGAAGCTCGTGGATGAAGTGATCCCGACCTCCAAGTTCGACGAAACCGTCGAAGCCCGCGCCAAGGAATTTGCCGCAGCTTCGACCAAGGCAACGGGCAAGGGTATTGCGCTAAACCCGCTTCAAAAATCGGTTTCGGCTTCGGGTATTGCGTACTCGCTCGTCGATGTTGCCTTCGACCGCGAAGGCCGCAAGGCAACCATCACCCTTTCAGGTCCCGACGGTGCCGCCGCCTCTTCGATGGATGAGGTCGTTGCTCAAGGTGATCACGGTTATATGCTCCGTCTGGCGCGCGAACTTGACGATGCGATCCTTCATCTGCGTCTTAACGAAATGGAGCTTGGCCTTCTGGTTTTCCGCACCCAAGGTGATCCCGAGCTTCTTGCGGCTCACGAGGCTCTCTTGACTGCGAACAAGGATCACTGGCTCGCCAATGAAATCCTTCAATACTGGAAGCGCCTGCTCAAGCGGATCGACGTCACTTCGCGCTCGATGGTGGCTTTGGTCGAGCACGGGTCGTGCTACGCCGGTGTGCTGGCCGAGCTTCTCTGGTCTGTCGACCGCAGCTACATGATGGAAGACGAGTTCGAAGGCGATAACCGCCCGATCGCAACAGTGACCCTGTCCGAGACGAACTTTGGCCAATACCCGATGGGCAACGGTCTGACCCGTCTTGAGACCCGCTTCCTTGACGAGGCCGACACGATCGAAATGCTCAAGGGCAAGATCGGTGAAGCTCTTGAAGCAGCAGAGGCCGACGAAGCCGGCCTTGTTACGATGATCCTCGACGACATCGACTGGGACGACGAGATCCGCATCTTCATGGAAGAGCGCGCCTCTTACAGCCCCGACGCCATGACGGGTCTGGAAGCCAACATCCGCTTTGCAGGCCCCGAGACGATGGAGACCCGTATCTTCGGTCGCCTCACCGCTTGGCAGAACTGGATTTTCAACCGCCCCAACGCCACGGGTGCCGACGGCGCGCTCCAGCGCTACGGCACGGGTGTTCGCGGCGATTACAACATGCAGCGCGTGTAATTTTCACGGGCGTGCTATGGTGCCCGCCCGTTTCATTCGTCCGGCGGGATTGGTCCGGACACAAGGGAGAGAACGATGCTTGATCTCATCAACGTAAGTTATGACACCCAGATCCCGAACAACGTGGGTCTTAGCGAGGACAAGAAAGTCCTCAAAGCTTTGGAAAAGTGGCACCCCGGTTATATCAACTGGTGGAACGACCTCATTCCCCAGAACTTCCAGAAATCGATGGTTTACCTGCGCACGGCGGTCTCTGTTGACCCCAAGGGGTGGGCCAAGTTCGACTATGTGAAGATGCCCGAATACCGCTGGGGTGTTCTTCTTGCACCGCAAGTCGAAGACCGCGTGATCCCTTGTGGTGAGCATGCAGGTCAGCCCGCTTGGCAGGAAGTGCCGGGCGAATACCGCAACATGCTCAAGCGTCTGATCGTCATTCAGGGCGATACCGAACCGGGTTCAGTTGAACAGCAGCGTTTTCTTGGTCTGACCGCGCCGTCGCTCTATGACATGCGCAACCTGTTCCAAGTTAACGTGGAAGAAGGCCGCCATCTCTGGGCGATGGTCTACCTTCTTCAGAAGTATTTCGGCAAAGACGGCCGTGAAGAAGCAGATGAAATGCTGATCCGTTCGTCGGGTTCGGAAGAAGCGCCGCGCATGCTCGGTGCTTTCAACGAAGAGACGCCTGACTGGCTCTCGTTCTTTATGTTCACCTATTTCACCGACCGTGACGGCAAGATGCAGCTGGAAAGCCTTGCTCAGTCGGGCTTTGACCCGCTGTCGCGCACCTGCCGCTTCATGCTCACCGAAGAAGCGCACCACATGTTCGTGGGTGAAACGGGCGTAGGCCGCACGATTGAAAGGACCGTTCAGGTCATGAAGGAAAACGGCATCGATGATCCTTATGACATCGACAAGATCCGCTCCTTCGGTGTGATCGACCTTCCGACTATCCAGAAGAAGCTCAATCTTCACTACACGCTTTCGCTCGACCTCTTCGGTCAGGAAGTTTCGACCAACGCCGCCAATGCGTTCAACGCAGGCATCAAGGGTCGTTACATGGAAAGCCGGATCGACGACGATCACAAGCTTCAGGGCGCGACCTATCCCGTCTGGAACCTTGTTGACGGCAAGCTTGTTCGCGAAGAAGTGCCCGCACTTACTGCAATCAATATGCGTCTGCGCGATGACTACACCCGCGATGCGGCTGGCGGTGTAGGCCGCTGGAACAAGATCATCGAGAAGGCTGGGATTCAGTTCGAGCTCAAGCTTCCGCACGAGAGTTTCCACCGTCAGATCGGCGTCTTCGCAGGTCACACCTTCAACCCCGAAGGTCAGATGATCTCGAAGGAAGCATATGATCTGGGCATGAAAGACTGGCTCCCGACCAAGGCGGACGGTGACTTCATCCAGTCGCTTATGAAGCCAGTCTATGAACCCGGTCAGTATGCGTCGTGGATTGCCGCGCCCAAGGTTGGCATCGACAACAAGCCCGGTGACTTCGAATACGTCAAATTGCACATGGCCTAAGGGCCGTTCGGGCGGGCCGAGGAGGGCCCGCCCATTCCAGAAGGGAGGAGGACATCATGATCACTCGCACTGTGACGACTATGACTGCTAATTCACCCGCGTCGGGCATCTGTCTTGATTGTCCGAAATGTCAGGGCTCGTGCTGGACCGCATTCGAACTTGCGACCGTTCCGCCGACCGTGCTCAAATCCAAGGGCAAGTGAAAATGAACAAGCCGCTCAAACAACACCTGATCGACCCCGAGATCTGTATCCGCTGCTATACCTGCGAGATGACCTGTCCAGTGAATGCCATCGTGCATGACGACAACAACGTGGTTGTCGACGCCGATTTGTGCAACTTTTGCATGGACTGTATTCCCGTATGCCCGACGGGTTCGATTGATGAGTGGCGCGTTGTG
>JALRIK010000169.1 GCA_023255435.1 Marivivens sp. | reverse complement strand
ATAATCCCAGGCCCCACCGAAAATGAGCGGCGGCAGCAGGGCAATTGCAATGGCGAGAGCCATGACGATAGGCGTGTAGATGCGGGCGAACTTCGCCACCCATTGCTCCACCGGCGCGCGGCGGGCATGGGCGTCGCCGACCATGCGGATGATCTTGGCCAAGACGGTGTCCGAGGCGGCCTTCGTGGCGCGCACCGTCAATGTGCCTTCGCCGTTGATCGTGCCAGCATAGACTTCGTCGCCTCGTTCCTTTGGGACCAGCGCACTCTCTCCGGTGATTGGCGCCTGATCGACCGCGCCCGCGCCGTCCGTCACCTCACCATCGAGCGGGATACGGTCGCCACCGCGTACTATGAAGCTTGAGCCTACGGCGACTTGAGCCGCCGGAACGTCGGCCTCGCTTCCGTCTTCGCGGATCATGCGCGCCGTCGGTGGTGCAAGATCCAAGAGCGCCGAGACCGCATTCCTCGCACGCCCGACGCTCCAGCTTTCGAGGTAGAGCGAGAGCGAGAAGAAGAACGCGACCGTCGCCGCCTCGAAGAATTCGCCAAGCCCGATGGCACCGGCCACGGCGACAACCATGAGCAGGTTCATGTCCGGCGACAGCCGCCGAGCGGACGACCATGCCTTGGGTGCCACGAGCCAGACACCGAACAGGATCGCAACCGCGAACAGCCCTGCCTCGACCAGCGGCATCGGCGCTTCGCCGTGCCCCGCGAAAAGGCCGAACGCCCCGCCCATGCCCGTCTCGATGATGTGCCAAAGGAATCCCGCGGCCCAGAAGCCGCCGCTGAGCGCCGTAAACAGCCGCTGTCGTGCAAGATGGGCTGCCTGGTCGACCGACGCGTTTTCGGCATCCCAGGGCTTGGCGGTCATGCCGGTGCTTGCCACCAGTTCTGCAACTTCGCCGTCCGATACCTTCATTGCGCTGTCGAGGATGGTCATCCGTCCATTGATCACGTCGAACGCGAGATGCTCCGCCCCGCCGATCTTCGGGCCGACCACCTTGTTCAGGATCGCGACCTCTTCGGCGCAATCGAGGCCTGAAACCTGAAAGCTGCGCCCGGCATACGGCGCGGGCGTTACTGGAGCGACGTTGCCACAGCTTCGACTGCCTCCGCAGCAGCCGTCGCCGGATGCCTGCGGAGCGTCGGTATCATCATGGCGGTGGATATAAGACGGCATGAACGGACCTCGGGATTCGGACAGTTCAGATCGACATAGCACCTACAGCAACTAGAGCTTCAAGTGAAAAATCGGTTGGTCTTCATGTTCTGTTTTTTGGTAGGACTGACAGCGGATTGCCCCGTTTTGGCGAGGCAGAAAGCAAATGCGAAAGGAAACTCAATGCAATCGATCATGCAAAAACGTAACATGATGGTCCTGCCCACGTTAATGCTCGCTGCCGGGTGTGCCATTTCACCGAGCGACAGCAGCGATACCGCAAACGCGATCGGGAACGTGCCCGAAAGCGTGGTGGCGATGGCGGCACCCGATCAAGACGTTTCGACCGCCCGCCTCAGGCCGGGAGACGGCTGTTATTGGTACGAGCACAACGGCCCGGTGGAGGTGACCTTGCTCCCCCTGCGAACAGCGAACGGCAATCCGATCTGCGCCGCGCGCCCAACCTGAGATCGCTCGACCGACCGCAAGAAGCGTCACGGCTTACTAATTGAGCGCGCGCTCATTTATGCAATCAATAAGCTGTCGCATTGGCAGGCCATGAAGGAGCAGATCTCAGTCGCAGGAGGCAAGGCCCATCTCGACTGCCTTGCACTTAATACCAATTCCGGCAAGCTTTTCGTGTTTGAGTGCAAACGTGGTCACGGATCATTCGATGGCGACAAAATCAGCGCAATTGACCAGCGACTGGGCAGAATAAAAGCCTCGATCGGCGCGCATGCAAGGTCTAAAGGATGGGCCCCCGTTTCTACCGAGATATTCATTCTCAGTTTCTATGGGGCGAAGTGGAATTCCTCCTATCCAATTTACGACAAGAACGCCATATCTAGTTTATTTGAGCCTTGCATTGGCAGATTTACACTGGAGTTCATGGATCATTTGGAAACCATGGTGGCGAGTGCGTACGGCACTGAACTGCGTGACGCAGTCGATGTTGACCGGGGGCAAACCATCTTTGACATGCTGGATGAGCAGATGGATGCCCGTGGACCGGATGTATTGTTCACCAAAGATGGTGCCGATTTCGTGGCGGCGCGATATTAAGAATAAAGCGTGCCTTGCGTGTATTATGGGTCGCGGCAATCCCGAGCCTGCCCTCTCATCAGGGCATAGTCGCCAGGCACGTTCGATATCGCCGTTCCATTTGGCAGCATGCCAGGTTATGCACCGCCCGCGCCTGGAACTCCCGGCTGTACCCGACAACCGGTGAAAATGCTGCAGCGCCGCCGTCCTCAGAACGGACCGTCGCGCAACCGGGCAACAAGCTCGTCGCGCTTACGGGGACGGCAATCTGCCACATTCCACCCCAACTACCACCATCCCCGTCAAATGCCAGACCGCCGCCATCATTATCCCCATGTTGAAGGCAAACTCGTTGGCGCAGCTCTGCTTGAAGAACTCGCCTTCGAGGAACATGCATAACCCTTGTTAAGCTCCTCGCCCCCTACCCCACCTCCGGCCAAACCACCTCCCCCGGAAACCCTTCCTGCTCCGGCAGATCCCTGAGCGCCTGCCTGTATCCTGCCCAAGCGTCGCGATCGACGGGCGCGTCGACGAGCTGCGTCCAATCACTCTCCTGA
>JALRIK010000168.1 GCA_023255435.1 Marivivens sp. | reverse complement strand
CTTTGATGGCGGGGTGAATGTGACGCTCGGGCTTCCCTTTATCCGCACCTCGCCCGATCACGGAACGGCCTTTGGAATCGCAGGACAAGGGATCGCCAACCCAGCCTCTATGATCGCGGCGCTTCGTATGGCGCAGAAATTGGCTCTATCGCGCGGCGCCCACACGGGTTAGAGCGGCCCAGAGACTTTAGGCAGAGTGACATCATGAGCCAGATCGACGGACTCCCCCCTCTTCGCGAGGTGATCGCGACCCACCAGTTGAGCGCCAAAAAATCGCTCGGCCAGAACTTTTTGCTCGATCTCAACCTGACCGCAAAGATCGCGCGTCAGGCAGGGGACCTTGCAGGGTCGGATGTTCTTGAAATCGGACCGGGTCCGGGTGGTCTGACCCGAGGACTTCTTGCCGAAGGGGCGCGCCGCGTTCTGGCGATTGAAAAGGACGAGCGGTGTTTGCCTGCGCTGGCCGAAATCGCAGCGGCCTATGACGGGCGGCTCAAGGTAATCAACGGCGATGCGCTCGAGATTGACCCGCTCGAATATCTCACCCCACCGATCAAGATTGCCGCCAACCTGCCCTATAACGTGGGCACCGAACTTCTGGTGCGCTGGCTGACCCCCAAGGAGTGGCCGCCGTTCTGGACTTCGCTTACGCTCATGTTCCAAAAGGAAGTGGCGGAACGGATCGTCGCCAAACCGGGAAGCAAGGCCTATGGACGTCTCGCTCTTTTGGCGCAATGGCGGGCGGATGCGCGGATCGTAATCGACCTTCCGCCCCAAGCCTTTACCCCGCCGCCCAAAGTGTCTTCGGCTGTGGTGCATCTGACCGCCCTGCCCGCGCCGCGCTTCGAAGCCGATGCCCAGACGCTTTCGCGGGTCGTTGCTGCGGCCTTCAACCAGCGCCGCAAGATGCTTCGGGCTTCGCTAAAAGGTGTTGCGCCCGATATCGAGGATCACCTTGCTGCAGCGGGCATTCCGCCGACCGAGCGGGCCGAGCAGATCGGGCTCGAAGCGTTCTGCGCTCTGGCCCGTTCGATCAAAGGCAACTGACCAAAGAAAAACCCCGCTCCAAAGAGCGGGGTTTTTGTTATTCGGCGGCGGCAGGCTTTTCAGCGTTCTGCGGCTCGCCCCTAGCCTCTTTCGGGGCGCGGGGTTTACGCGGCGCGCGCGGCTTGCGCGGCGCTTTGGCCTTGGCAGGCTTGTTCTCGGGGGTTTCGACGAGTGTGCTTTCGTCGTCGTCCGATGCCTCGGCAACCTCGTTGAAGTCGCTCGCATCGTCGGTTTGATCGTCGGTCTCGGCCACGTTTTCGGCGTCAGAGCCGCCCGAGGCCTCTTCCTGAGCTTTCATCCGCTCGGAACGTTCGCGATCCCGCTCGGCTTGGCGCTGGCGGTTCTGCTCTTCTTGCTCTTCACGGGCTTTGTCGACTTCGCGCTGTGCCTCAGCGAGCATCCGCAAATAGTGCTCGGCATGCTGAGCAAAGTTCTCAGCGGCCACACGATCACCAGCAAGCTGCGCATCGCGGTGAAGCTGTGTGTATTTGTCGATGATCTGCTGCGGGGTGCCGCGCACTTTGCCATCGGGGCCCGAGCTATCGAACACTCGGTTGATGATATTGCCGCCCGAAGGACGATTGTTGCGGTTTTTATTCCGCGACCGTGACTTGGATGATCTCATGAACGCACTTTCGTTCAGCTAATGCTCGTTGCGCTTTAGTCCATCTACGCGCCTGAGGCGGTGTTTGGTCCGTGCGATGTATTGGCGAACATCGGGGGTGAGGCTCAACCTCTCTCCTACCGATGTCGCTGAGTAAACATCTTGAGAGAGCAAACACAAGCGGAAAGTGAGGGGAAACCGTCGAAATGCGCCGAAAGTCGCGCTTAGGCGCCGATTTTTCCGAAACAGGCTACAACGCGGTCGCGTCCGTCAAGATCTTTGATGATTTCGATCCGTTCGAATCCCTGCGCGGCAAAAATGGCCCTGACCGCCGTCCCTTGGGTCGGCCCGATCTCGAGAAGCACGTCCCCTCCTATGCGCAGCGGATGGAGCCCTTTTGCAATGGCGCGATAGGCATCGAGCCCGTCCGCCCCATCGGTCAAAGCCATCTCAGGTTCGAAGTCGCGCACCTCGGGGGCAAGGTCTGGCATTTCAGAGGCCGCGATATAGGGCGGGTTCGACACAATAAGATCAAAGCTGCCGTCGATTGCTCTGGTCCAGTCAGAGGCGACGAATTGAACCCGATCCTCGAGCCCCAGCGTTCGGGCATTGCGCGCCGCCACCAAAAGCGCCTCGGGCGAGAGGTCGGCGCCGATCCCGACCGCCTCGGGCACTTCGGCCAAGAGTGTGAGAAGGATACAGCCCGACCCCGTCCCAAGATCCAGAACCCGCGCAAAAGAGCGGCGCAACGCCGCTTCGACGAGGATTTCCGTTTCGGGGCGTGGATCGAGAACGAACCTGTTCACCTCGAAAGTGCGGCCATAGAACATGCGAGAGCCGATCAGATGCGATACAGGCTCGCGGGCACAGCGGCGCTGGAGCAAGGCCGCGAATTCCGCCTCGACCTCGATACTGACAGACTCGGGAAGAACGAGAGTGAGACGACCCGCCTCGACCCCCGACGCAAAGGCCAGAAGCCGCCGCGCATCGCGGGGGGCATCCGGAATGCCTGCCTCGGACAACTGGCGCACGCCGCGTGCAAGCAGCATAGAGCCGCTTGGACGTGTCACCCTTCCATCTCCGCAAGCATGGTGGCTTGGGCGTCCGAGATCAGCCCGTCAATCACCTCGTCCAGATCGCCCTGCATGATCTGGTCAAGCCGATAGAGCGTCATGTTGATGCGGTGATCGGTCATGCGGCCTTGGG
>JALRIK010000167.1 GCA_023255435.1 Marivivens sp. | reverse complement strand
CATAGAGCGCGAGGCTTGGGGAGAACTCGAAGGCGAATTGGGGGATTTGCTGCTCCAGACAGTTTTCCATTCGCAAATGGCGTCCGAGGCGGGGCACTTCGACTTTGAAGCTGTAGCGAAAAACGTCTCGGACAAGATGATCAGCCGTCACCCCCATGTGTTCGGGGATGAAAGCCGCGACAAGAGCGCCGAGCAGCAGACCCTTGATTGGGAAAAGATTAAAGCGGCAGAGCGTGCAGGCAAAAAGGAAACCCGAACGCTCGACGGGGTCGCGCGCGGACTTCCTGCGCTCATGCGGGCTTTGAAGCTGCAAAAGCGCGCTGCGCGTGTGGGGTTCGACTGGCCCTCGACCGATGAGGTCATCGACAAGATCGTCGAGGAAAGCCGCGAATTGGTCGAAGCCCGTGACACACTCACCCAGACCGAGATCGAAGAAGAGTTCGGCGATCTTTTGTTTGTCATGGTCAATCTTGGGCGTCACCTCGGTGTTGATCCCGAAACCGCACTTCGCGCCACCAACGCCAAATTCACGCGGCGCTTCAACGCGGTCGAGGATGCGCTCGCCGCGCGCGGGAAAACCCCAAGCGAAAGCACCCTTGCAGAAATGGACGACCTCTGGAACGCGGTCAAAAAAGCAGAAAAATCGCGATCAAAGATTTCCGATTAAAAAAATCAGGTATTGACCAAAGTAAAAGACTCAGGTTTATGGGGCCCAGATTTAACAAGGAGCTTCCAATGACTCTTCGCACGATTCTTCTCGCCGGCGCAGCTGCTGCAACCGCTGTTCCCGCTCTTGCAGATGTCAACATTTACACCACCCGCCAGCCCGAATTGATCCAGCCCGTGATGGACGCTTTCACTGCCGAAACGGGGATCGCCGTAAATCTCGCCTATGTCGAAAGCGGCATCGTTGAACGTCTAAAGTCCGAAGGCGCGCGCTCGCCCGCCGATCTTGTCATGACCGTCGATATCGCGAACCTGCAACAGATCGTTGACGCGGACGTCATCCAGCCCGTCGAAAGCGAGGTTCTTACCGCTGCTGTTCCTGCCCCGCTGCGCAGTGCCGATAACCTCTGGTTCGGTCTTACTAGCCGCGCGCGTGTGGTCTATGCCTCCAAGGATCGCGTTGCCGATGGTGAAGTCACCACCTACGAAGACCTCGCCTCGGACAAATGGCAGGGCCGTATCTGCACCCGTTCGGGCGTGCATAACTACAACCTCGCCATGTTGGCCGCTGTGATTGCCCACCACGGCGAGGACTATGCCCGCGAATGGGCCGCCGGCATCAAAGAGAACCTCGCCCGCAAGCCCGAGGGCAACGACCGCGCGCAGGTCAAAGCCATCTGGGCGGGTGAATGCGACATCTCGCTCGGTAACACCTATTACATGGGCCAGATGCTCGCCGATCCCG
This sequence comes from Marivivens sp., assembly GCA_023255435.1. Lineage (GTDB taxonomy): Bacteria > Pseudomonadota > Alphaproteobacteria > Rhodobacterales > Rhodobacteraceae > Marivivens. Next base: position 1,553 of record JALRIK010000167.1, on the reverse strand, counting down.
AACAGACCGAATGGGCCAATTCCGTCCGCATCGTTTTCCCGACCTTCGAAGGCTCGGGCACCCACATCAACATCTCGGGTGTTGCGATGACCAAAGCTGCGCCGAACAAGGACGAAGCGCTCCAACTCATGGAATACCTCGTGTCGCCCGAAGCTCAGGCGATCTATGCCGACATAAACAACGAATACCCCGTTCTCGAAGGGGCCGAGTGGTCCGAGCTTGTCCAGAGCTGGGGCAGCTTTGACGCGGACACCACCGATCTGACCGAAGTGGCAAGCCACCGTCCTGCGGCCCTGCGGATCATGGAGGAAGTGAACTTCGACGGCTAATCCTTGGAGAACACACAAAAAACGACAAGGGGCGCGTGAATGCGCCCCTTTTTCTTTGTTCTGAAAGTGGTGCGACAGGGCACCACATCGTGCCCTAGCAGAAAATACATAAATAAAATGGCATGAGTATTTTGACCCCCATCCCGCCCCAAGCGCCACTCTTTATTCGACTGGCTTTGTCTATCCCCCTGATCGGCTGGATCGCACGCGATGTGATCTATGGCGCACAAGAGAACATCTATTACGCACTCGTCATCGCTTTGGCGGTCTGGGTTCTGGCGATCATGAAATGGGGCATCATCGCTTTGATGATCCCCTATCTCTCAGCAGTGCCGCTGATGTTCATCGTGTTGATCGCAATCTCGAAGGGTTAGCCTTCGGCCTTTTCCTCGAGCGCCAGCCATTCATCCTCGGCCTCGGCCAAGGCGGTCTGGCGCTGGACGAGCGCCTCGGTTGCCTTCTGAAACTTGGCAGGCTCTTTTGTGAAGAGCTCGGGGTCCGCCATGAGCTCTTCGAGCTTGGCTATCTCAGCCTGAAGTTTGTCCATGATGCCGGGGAGCGCCTCGAGACGGTGCTTTTCGGTAAAGGTTAGACCCGTCTTCTTGGACTGCGCCTTGGGCGCGGGCTTCTCTGCCTCTTTGGGGGCGGGCTTATCCTTGGCCTCGGGCGTGTCGGCCGCGGGCTTTTGCGCCTGATAGTCGGACCAGCCGCCCGCATAGACTGTTGCCTTGCCGTTCCCTTCCATCGCGATCGTGGTCGTCGCCACGCGGTCAAGGAAGTCACGGTCGTGGCTCACAAGGATCACAGTGCCGTCATAGGTGTCCAACAGCTCCTGCAACAGATCGAGCGTTTCGATATCAAGATCGTTGGTCGGTTCGTCGAGCACGAGGAAATTCGATTCCTTGGCCATCAGTTTGGCCAGCAACAAACGCGCCTTTTCCCCGCCCGAGAGCGATTTGACAGGCGCACGCGCTTGTCGTTCGTCAAAGAGGAAGTCCTTGAGGTAAGCCACCACATGCTTGGGCGTGCCGCGCACCATCACCTGATCGGCCTGCCCGCCGACGCGCATATCAGGATCGCCCGTCAAACTGTCCCAGAGCGTCATTTCGGGATCGAGCTGTGCACGGGTCTGATCGAAGATCGCCGTTTCAAGATTGGTGCCGAGCTTGATCGTGCCGCTGTCGGGCTGTTCTTGCCCCCAAAGCATCTTGATCAGCGTCGTCT
>JALRIK010000166.1 GCA_023255435.1 Marivivens sp. | reverse complement strand
TCTAGAAGCCTCTGCGCAGCACCTACAATTTAAGGCGTTATCAAAATGGGGAACATTCAATCACTTGATTAAATTTTGGGCAATTTAATTGAGAGCGATCAGAAACTTTGCAACTCGGAAAGGCGGGTTTAGAACGAAAATGATCGAGTAGCCTTCCTCTTGCAGATCGAGGCTACTAACGCGCAAAGAAATGTTATTTATCCTGCTTGGCACATTTTGAATTTGGGCCAGCCGACGTCGAAGCTGACCCCAAGGGCTCAAATTGCACTTACTCAGGGTGGAAAAGATGCGCCTTGGACGGATCGAAACAAAGCTCGATACCCGTGCCGCGCTCGAAGATTGCGTCCTTGGGAAGGGCTGCAATCAGGGTGCTTCCATCACCAAGCGCGAGGTTCATGACAGTTTCGCTCCCCAATCGTTCCGTCAGATTGACGGTGCCGTGGAGAACCCCTGCTCCGTCCTTGATCTCGGGTTCGAGATACTGCGGACGCACGCCCAGAACGAGAGTATCGCCGACCTTGGCCTCGATCTCCGAGGGGATCGCCACGGGGTCAAGGGCTGCGTTCGAAACAACGTATTTACCGTTCTCGGCCGACTGGACCTTGACCTCGAGGAAGTTCATCGACGGGCTGCCGATAAACTTGGCCACAAAGAGGTTGGCAGGCTTGTGGTAGAGCTCCATCGGCGCGCCGATCTGCTGGACTTCACCATCACGCAGCACAACGATCTTGTCGGCGAGGGTCATCGCCTCGACCTGATCGTGGGTCACATAGATCATGGTCGCGCCAAGATCCTTGTGCAGCTTGCCGATCTCCATACGCATATCCATGCGAAGCGCTGCATCAAGGTTCGAGAGCGGTTCGTCAAAGAGGAATACCTTGGGATCGCGGACGATCGCGCGGCCGATGGCGACGCGCTGACGCTGGCCACCTGAAAGCTGGCTCGGACGACGATCGAGGAGATGCTCCATCTGGAGAATGCGGGCAGCCTCGGCGACCTTGGCTTCTTTTTCCGCTTTCGGCGTTTTCGAGATGGTCAGGCCAAAAGCCACGTTCTCGCGCACGGTCATGTGCGGGAAAATCGCATAGGACTGAAACACCATCGCTACGCCGCGATCTTTGGGCTGGAGCTCGTTGACGACTTGTCCGTCAATCGAAAGCTCGCCGCCCGTGATATCTTCGAGCCCTGCAATCATACGGAGTAAGGTAGATTTGCCGCAGCCCGACGGGCCGACGAAGACGACGAATTCACCGTGCTTGATCTCTATGTCGACGCCTTTGATGACGTCGACGGGACCGTAAGATTTTTTGATCTTATTGAGTGAAATATCTGCCATCGATCAGTCCGCCTTCTCCAGATACAAGAGCCCTTCGGCATCCACCAACACGCGCTGCGGGTCGTGGATGTAGCCGCCGAATTGCTCTTTGCCGTAGTCGGCAAAGCCGAGGATGAAATGCTCGCCGTCTTTTTCAACGATGCGGGCGGCGTAGCGCTCGCAAGGCAGCGCGCCGTCAAGGAAACCGGGAGCGGTTTTCCACGGGCCGCGCGGATTGTCGGCGATGAGATAGTGGTTGCCAGTTAAGGGCGGCACGCCTGCGACCGCGATACGGTCCTTGGACCAATGCTCGGCTGCGGTGCAGAAGAGGCAATACCATTTACCGTTGATCTCGAAGACCTGAGGCACTTCGAGCTGGCCATAGTCGCCGCGGAATACGGGCGGCTGAAGCTCCCAGCGGATCAGGTCTTTGGACGTGGCAAAGCCGATGGCTCCGCCTGCGTTGGGCTCTTCAACACCGGGCACGCGAGCGGTGAAATACATGAGCCAGCCGTCGCCATCGGGATCGCGCATCACCCACGGGTCGCGCATCGCGCGGTCGTGCCAATGGCCGATAGCATGTTCGCACTCGTAGTATTTGGCGTTCGGCCCCGTGAGGTCGAGACATTGCCCGTCGCCCACACGCTCCCAAGAATGCATGTCGGTCGAGGTCGCGTGGCCGACGCGCTGGTAAAGAGCCTTCTCGCTCTCGCGAGTGCCGGTATAGAACAGGTGCCAAAGGCCATCATCGTCCTGAACCACGGAGCCGGTCCATGTGGTCTTGTCGTCCCAAGCGGGACCGTCACGCCACGGGGTAAGGCAGGTGCCAAGATGCTCCCAATTGGTCAGGTCGGTCGAAACCGCATGGCCTTGGGTTACGTTGAAATGGCGCAGATCGGGATCGCCCAGCGATTTGTCGGCCTTGAGGAAGTAGCAGTGGTGCTTTTCGCCGTCGAAGGCATACCAGCTGTCCCAGATCCATTGGTTTTCGAGTGCAAGAACCATTATTTTGTTCCTAGTTAGCCTTTGACACCCGTCGATGCGATCGACGCGATGAAGGCACGTTGCAAGAAGAGATAGAAGGCGAGAACGGGCACGGTGATCAGGCTGAGGTAAGCCATGATTTCGCCCCAGACGATATTGAGCTGGAAGAAGTATTGCAGACCGACCATGACGGGACGGTATTGCTCTTCCTGCACGACCATGAGCGGCCAGAGATATTGGTTATACATGGCCAGAAACTTGAGGATTGCAGCGGTGGCAAGAACGGGGCCTGCAAGCGGCATAACGATGCGGCGATAAATCTGGCCCCAGCTCGCGCCCTCGACGCGAGAGGCTTCGATCAACTCGCTCGGCAGGTCTTTGAAATACTGCACGAAGAGATAGATCGTCAGACCATCGGCGATGAAAGGCACGATCTGGACGCGATAGGTGTTGAGCCAGCCCGTGGTGAAGCCTTCAAGCCCAATCCAAGGAAGTTTGGAGGCCAAAAGCAGCATCGGGATCGCGATGGTTTCAAAGGGCACGATCAATGTCGCAAGGATGATCGAGAGGACGATATCCCTGCCCCTCCAGTTTAGGAACACGATCGAGAATGCCGCCATCGAGCAGATGAGAAGCGACAGGATCACGGTCACACCGGTGACGAGCATCGAGTTGAACACGAAAAGCCCGACAGGCGCGCGTTCGAACGCCGACGTGTAGTTATCGAGGCTGATGTCGCCCACAGGCAAAAAGGCCCGCAAAGAC
>JALRIK010000165.1:2862-3130 GCA_023255435.1 Marivivens sp. | reverse complement strand
GTTGCACTCTTTGTGCTTGCGGGATGCCAGGGCGGCGGACTGCCTTTTGGCCAAAGCGATGCGACGCCAAGCGATGCGCCCGCGCAATCGGTGCAACTCGTAGAGCGTGACATCGAGGCTCCCGAAGTCTTTCAAGTGACCGAAAAAGGTCTTTGGGATGGTCGGCCGTCTCTCGGCGGCGTTTGGGTTGCACACCCTGATGTGCTCGACCCCGAGCGTGTGATCATCCGCAATCAATCCAACGGCAAATTCGTGATCGGTGCACTTT
>JALRIK010000165.1:0-2852 GCA_023255435.1 Marivivens sp. | reverse complement strand
AACGTGAAAACCCCGGCCCAGCGCTTCAGGTATCCTCGGATGCGGCTGCGGCGCTCGAAATGCTTGCAGGTGCGCCTGTGGAGCTTCAAGTCGTCGCTTTGCGCCGCGAAGAAGTAACCGAAACCGCGAATTCGGCAGTTGTCGATTTCGAAGCCCCTACCGAAGTGACCTCCACCGCACTCGATCCGGTCGCGGGTGCTGCTGCCGCGATTGAGGCCGCGGAAAGCATTCAGACTAGCGCAATCGATGCACCGCCCGTTGTGGCGGCGCCCGTTGCACAGCCTGCTAGCAGCACGCTGACCAAACCCTTTATCCAGCTCGGTATTTTCAGCGTCGAGGAAAACGCGACCCGCACCGCCGACCAGATGCGCAGCGCGGGCATCGTTCCGACGGTAAAGGAGCAATCGAGCCAAGGCCGCGCCTTCTGGCGCGTGATCGTCGGCCCTGCCTCGACCGAAACCGAGCGTGCCGAGCTTTTGGCCAAGGTCAAGGGCATGGGCTTTGCCGATGCTTATGTGGTGACGAACTAAGAGGAACCCAAGAACCGATGTCCGTGATCCCTGCCCTTCGCACGTTTGCCTATGCCTTCGTTTGTGTCGTCGCTGCTAGCGCCGCTCTGGCCCAGTCTTTCGAGACGCCCGCCCGCGCGGCCTATGTCTTTGACCAGACGACGAACACCGTCCTTCTCGACAAGAATGCAGACGAGCCTTTGCCGCCCGCGTCGATGTCCAAACTCATGACGGTCTATATGGCATTCGAAGCGATCGCATCGGGGCGTCTGGACATCAACGAAGAGCTGACGGTTTCGGAACATGCCATGTCCTATACCGGATCGAGCATGTTCCTGCGCTCGGGCGAACGGGTTCGCGTCGAAGATCTTCTTCGCGGGATCATCATCCTTTCGGGCAATGACGCCAGCACGGTGATCGCAGAAGCTCTCTCGCCGGATGGAACAGAGGCTGGTTTTGCGCGCATGATGACCGAACGGGCAAAACAGCTCGGCATGATGAACTCGACCTTTGCGAACTCGAACGGCTGGCCCGCCATCGGACAGCGCATGTCGGTGCGTGATCTTGGTATTCTGGCCGACCGACTGATTTCGGACTTCCCCACATTCTATCCCCTGTTTTCAGAACAAGAGTTCCTTTTTGACGGTCGCGTGCCCTCGAACAGCCAGAACCGTAACCCGATCCTCGGTCTGGGACTTGGCGCTGACGGTCTTAAGACGGGTCACACGATGGAAGCGGGCTATGGCCTTGTGGGATCGGCAAAGCAGGGCGATCGTCGCATCATCTTTGTGATCACCGGTCTCGATAGCGCGGCGCAACGTGCCGAAGAATCCAGCAAGATCATCAATTGGGCGTTTCGCCAGTTCGCCCAGAAAAATGTTGCCCGTGCCGGAACGCGTCTTGCCGATGCCAGCGTCTGGATGGGTGAAGCTGCAACCGTCGGACTCACTGTGGCCGAAGATGTGAACCTTTTGGTGCCTGCATTGGGCGGCAACGATTTTGATGCCCAAGTGGTCTTCGACAGCCCGATCTCTGCGCCAATTGCGGCGGGACAGCAACTCGGCGAATTGGTTATCACGCTTGAAGGTCTGCCTGAAACCCGCGTTCCGCTTGTGGCGGAAAATGCAGTGGCCAACGGTGGCTTCGGAGTAAAACTTTCAACCGCGGCCAAGGTCATCCTCGGCAAGCTTCTGCCCGAAGCAGAGGTCGAAGGCTGAACCATGGCAGAGCAAGGCCAAGGGATTTTCATCACTTTCGAAGGTATCGACGGTTCGGGAAAATCGACCCAAGCTGTGCGTCTATGCGAAAGGTTGAGCGCCTCTGGCGTTGATGCCTTAAGGACCCGCGAACCAGGCGGCAGTTCGGGCGCCGAAGAAATCCGCGCCCTCCTCCTCCAAGGAGACACTGACCGCTGGTCCGCAGAAACCGAGATCCTTCTTTTTACCGCTGCGCGTCGTGATCACCTTGAAAAGACGATCCTGCCAGCTTTGGCGCAGGGAAAATGCGTGATTTCCGATCGCTTTGCGGATTCCACGCGTGTTTATCAGGGAGCAACGCGTGGCGATTTACGCGGCACCGTCGATAAGCTCCATAGCCTCATGATCGGCAAAGAGCCCGACCTTACCTTTATCATCGATATGGACCCGAAAGTTGCTCTCGAGCGGGGCCTTGCCCGTAACTCTGGAGAGGACCGGTTCGAGGATTTCGGCCTCGGCTTTCAAGAAACGCTCCGTCACGGATTTCTTGCGCTCGCACGGGATTTCCCCGAACGCTGCATCGTTATCGACGGCAACAGATCGCTCGAGGCTGTGGCCTCGGAAGTTGCCGCCTTTGCCGCAGACAGGCTTGGGATCGAGTTATGAGCGACGCACTGCCCGAACCCGATCGGATCGAGGGTGCGCCTCACCCCCGCGCAACAGAGAGGGTCTTTGGCCAAGAGCGCGCCGAAGCCGATTTTCTCGATGCCTATGCTTCGGGCCGACTTCACTCGGGCTGGCTGATCACAGGGCCAAAGGGCGTCGGCAAGGCAACGCTCGCGTGGAAGATCGCGACCTTTCTTCTTGCCGAGCCGCCGCAGGATGGCGGTCTGTTCGGTGATGCTCCGCCTGCCCCGACATCGCTCCATGTCTCGATGGATCATCCCGACGCGCGGCTTGTTCAATCGGGGGCGCATCCACGACTTTTTCTGGTCCGCCGTCCCTATGACGAAAAGTCGGGGAAACTCCGCTCTGAAATCACTGTTGATGCGGTGCGCGGCGTCAAGAACTTCTTCCATATGTCAGCCGCGGATGGTGGCCGCCGTGTTGTGATCGTCGATGCCGCCGACGAGATGAACCGCAACGC
>JALRIK010000164.1 GCA_023255435.1 Marivivens sp. | reverse complement strand
CGGCGGTGGGCTTGGCCGCACCCCGATGATCGGCAAAGAGATCGCGCCCTTCGTGCCGCAAGCGGACCTGCTGCCCTATCTCGAGGCGATCGTCGCCGCGTGGAACATCTTTGGTCGCCGCGACAACAAGTATAAGGCGCGGATCAAGATCACCGTCCACGAGAACGGCCTTGATACCTTTGCCGCCCTTGTCGAAGAGCGTTTCGCGGCGATCCGTCCGACCTTTACGGGTGTGGATCAGGACATCCTCGCGGAAATCCAGAAGCACTTTGCCGCGCCCGAGTTCGTGACCAAGGGCACAGAGGCCTATGACGCCTATCGTCTTGCCAACCCTGCCTTTGCGTCGTGGAGCGACACCAACCTCGCCGCGCACCGTGTCGACGGTTATTCGATCGTGTCGATCTCGATCAAAAAGCACGGCCAGACCCCAGGGGATGCGACATCGCACCAGATGCGCGTGATGGCCGATCTGGCCGAGAAGTATGGTCATAATGAGCTGCGGATCAGCCACGAGCAGAACGTGATCTTGCCGCATGTCCATAAATCGGACCTTCCTGCGGTCTACCAAGCCCTGCGCGAGGCCGATCTTGCCACCGCGAACATCGGTCTTATCTCGGACATCATCGCCTGCCCCGGTATGGACTACTGCGCCCTTGCCACCGCGCGTTCGATCCCGATCGCGCAAGAGATCGCAACCCGCTTTGAAGAGCTCAAGCTCGAGCACGAAGTCGGTCCGCTCAAAATCAAGATCTCGGGCTGCATCAACGCTTGCGGACACCACCATGTCGGCCACATCGGTATTCTGGGGCTCGACCGCGCCGGCGTCGAGAATTACCAGATCACCCTTGGCGGCGACGGCACCGAAGACGCGGTGATCGGCACCAAAACTGGGCCCGGTTTCTCTTATGAGGAAATCACCGATGCGATCGAACGCATTGTTCTTGCCTATCTCGACCTGCGCGAAAACCCTGAAGAAACCTTCCTCGAAGCGTTCAAGCGGGTCGGTATGGAGCCGTTCAAGACCGCGCTCTATGATGCGGAGGCCCGTGCCCATGCCGCTGAGTGAACCCGTTGCAAAACGCGTCACGGCGCTCAACACCCGCTACAAGCACCACAGTGCGACTTCGGTTCTCGAAGGCGCATTGCGGGACGCTCAGGTGGGTAAGACAGCGCTCGTGTCGTCGTTCGGCGCGGAGTCGGTGGTGCTCTTGCACCTCGTGTCCGTGATCGACCGCACCACGCCCGTTCTGTTCATTGATACCGAGATGCTCTTTGCCGAGACGCTCGACTATCAACACGAATTGACCGAGCGACTTCACCTCAAGAACGTGAAAGTGATCCGCGCCTCTGACGAGATGAAGAAGCTCCACGATCCCGACGGCACGCTGCACCAGTATAACACCGATGCCTGCTGCGATTTGCGCAAGACGATCCCGCTCCAGAACGCATTGAATGACTATGATGCGTGGATCACGGGGCGCAAACGGTATCAAAGTTCGACCCGAGCGGCGCTCGATTTCTTCGAGAACGAAGAAGACAAGCGGATCAAGATTAACCCGCTGTGCCATTGGGATATGAGCGATCTTCAGGACTATATGACCGAGAACCGCCTGCCCCGTCACCCGCTGGTGGCCAAGGGCTATCCATCCATCGGTTGCGCCCCCTGCACCTCGCCAGTCAAAGAAGGCGAAGACCCGCGTGCGGGACGCTGGCGGAACTCGAACAAAGAAGAATGCGGCATCCACTTTGTGAACGGAAAAGTTGTTCGCGGTGGCGGTGTTGCGGCCTGAAAGGGATAAAAGATGACTGTGATTGTAACCGACAGCGGCTTTGCCGCAGATGACTTCGAGGGAACCTTTGTCGCGCTTGATGATGCGACACCGGACACCCCCGCAATCGAAGTGCCCTCAAACGCGGAGATCCGCGACCTCGCCGCCCGTCTTTCGGGGGCCTCGTTTGTGCGCATCTTGTTCCCCTCGTTTTCGGACGGGCGCGGCTTTACTCTTGCCGCGCAGCTTCGCCGCGAGGGGTTCAAGGGCCGCCTGCGTGCCAAGGGCCATGTGATCGCCGATCAATACGCGATGGCCCGCCGTTCTGGTTTCGACGAGGTCGAGATCAGCGATGATCTCGCTGCGCGTCAGCCCGAAGATCAATGGCTCGCCCGCGCAAAATGGCAGGCCCATGACTATCAGTCGCGGATGCGGGCCTGATCGGCCCCTTCCCCTGAGCCAGATCAACGCGTATGACAAAGGCGCGCCCCATGGTGTGGCGCGAGAGAGATATGACCGAGCAAGCCCTAGTGACCGAAGCACCCGCCCCCGCCAAAGCCGTGACCATGCCGGACGCACAGACCGTGACCGCTGTGGCACATTATACCGACCGCCTGTTTTCTTTCCGCTGCACGCGCCCTGCGTCGATGCGGTTCCGCTCGGGCGAGTTTGTGATGATCGGCCTGATGGGCGACCCTGATCCCGCAACGGGCAAGCAAAAGCCTTTGCTGCGCGCCTATTCCATTGCATCGCCCTCTTGGGACGAAGAATTGGAGTTCTATTCGATCAAGGTGCAGGACGGCCCTCTGACCTCCAAGCTTCAGCACATCAAAGTTGGGGACGAGATCATCCTGCGCCCCAAGCCTGTCGGCACACTCGTGCATGACGCGCTCCTTCCCGGAAAGCGCATTTGGTTCTTTGCCACGGGCACGGGCTTTGCGCCCTTTGCCTCGCTCTTGCGCGAGCCGCAGACCTATGAGGATTATGACGAGGTCATCATCACGCATACCTGCCGCGAAGTGGGCGAGCTGACTTATGGCCGCGACCTGATCGAAAGCCTCAAGACGGACGAGCTTCTTAATGAAGTCATTGGCGAGGGCTTCTGGAAGAAGATCAAATACTATCCGACCACTACCCGCGAGGAGAGCGCCAAGATGGGCCGCATCACCGATCTGATGCGCTCGGGCGAGGCGTTTGCCGATCTCGGCGTGCCGCAAATCAACCCCGAGACCGACCGCGCGATGGTCTGCGGCAACCTTGCCTTCAACCTCGAGATCAAAGAGATGCTCGAAGGTTACGGCCTTGAGGAAGGCGCGAATTCCAAGCCCGCGCAATATGTGGTGGAAAAGGCATTCCTCGACTGATCTTGTCGACAGTGCAACGAAAAAGGGCCGCTCGATCGAGCGGCCCTTTCTTTTGGGTCGGGATGGATCAGAGACCCAGAGCCGCCTTGATCTGGTCGATCACACCCTGAATGAGCTCGGGGTTGTCACCGGCTGCGTTCACAGCGGTGACGAGCGTGCCCTTGGTGCCGTCTTCGAGCGAAGAGGCTTCAATGTAGGATACGACAGCGGCCGCATCGAAGTTTTCAACGTTGAGTAGAGCAGCCGGATCAAGAGCAGCGGCAACCGAACCGAGGGCGTTGGTTGCAGCGTCAGTGGCAGCAGTGGCAGCC
>JALRIK010000163.1 GCA_023255435.1 Marivivens sp. | reverse complement strand
TGATGAAGACTACTTAGCTTCTTCTTCAGTAGCTTCTGCAGCGGGTGCTTCTTCAGCAACCTCTACAACAGTCTCTTCAACAACGGTTTCTACTTCAGCTTCGCCAGCTGCGTCAACGACGACCTCTTCGGTCACCTCGTCAACAACAACTTCTTCAACAACCTCAGCAGCTACAGGAGCAGCAGCCTTGGGAGCCTCTGCCTTAGCAGGCTTAGCCTTTGCAGGCTTCTTGTTGACAGGCTCGAGCACGCCTTCGTAGATGAGACCATCGCCGCGCAACTGTTCGATCGCGCCTTCGATCTTGCCCGTTCCATAGAGCGCCTTTTCTGAAGAAAAGACATCCATTTTGACGCCCAAAAGCGCAAGGTCCTCGCGGATCATGTCCATCATGGCAGAGGTCGCAAGCTCGCGAACTGTCTCGAGCCATTCGCTTTCGGGCTTATCAAGAAGGCTCTCGCCGAACTTGTCCTTGAGCATCTGGCCCACGGGGATCAGATAATCGCCCGGATAGAGACCTTCGGCAATGGCAGGTTCCAGCCCGTTCGCCTCGCGGTAGCGTTCATAAGCGGAGCGCGCCAGTACGTCGACCTGAGCGCCACCGTCATTGATGTAGTATTCCCGCGTGACGTCATAACCCGCGTATTGCAGCAGGCTGGCCAGAGCGTCACCGAACACCGCGCCGCGCGTATGGCCCACATGCATCGGCCCCGTGGGGTTGGCCGATACAAACTCGATGTTAACCTTTGTGCCGCTACCAAGGGTCGAGCGACCAAAGGAGGCATCTGTCAGAGCCTTGGAAATTACCTCGTGCCAGAGCGCATTCGACAGACGCAGGTTGATGAAACCCGGTCCCGCCACTTCGGCGGTTTCGATCCGTGCATCGCCCACAAGCTTACCGACAAGCGCCTCTGCGATGTCGCGTGGCTTAAGCCCCGCAGGTTTGGAAAGCACCATCGCTGCGTTGGTCGCCATATCCCCGTGCAGAGCATCGCGGGGTGGCTCGACGGCAACGTTCGCATAATCAAGACCGGCGGGCAGCACGCCATCGGCAACCAAAGCATCAAGGCAGGTTACAACGAAAGAGCGGATATCTGAGAAAAGGTTCATATTTCGACTTTCTGGAGGTTGCCGCGGGTTTAGCACGACCTACGATAAGGTCAACGCCTGTAGTACTTGCGTTTTATTTGATCACGGATGATTACTGTAATTATGAGATTATTCGCTCTTTGCAATCTGGTGCTTATCGGTGTTTTGACCGCTTTTGTCGGCCTCGTCCAAGTGATCGAGCTCAACACGGACGGTTACAGCATCTTCGCGCGGCTCATTTCCCCACAAGACGCGCAAAACGGCGTCAATCTCATCGTGCATTTGCCCGAAGATCTTGCGACCTGCGTCTTTTTGCTGAACGCTGCGTTTGTCTGTTATGTCGCGCGGTCGCTCGGAGCGCCCTTGGCCCATTATTTCGGAGCAAGCGGCATCGTGCTTGCTTATCTGAAACTGGGGCTCGAAATCGACCATCACTTGCTTTCCAACAGCTCTTTGTCGGGCATGAGAGACCATCTTCTGACTTCCAATGAATTCTTTCGCGCAATGGGGTTCTCGCTGACCATTCTGGGATCAGCCGCTATGATCTGTAGCGACCGCGTCTACAAGATCGGGGCCTATGCCATCGCGATCATGACCGCGTTTTCTTTTGCGATTTACAGTTATCTCTATCTGACGGTCGATGTTTTTGCTGCCGAGATTTTCCTCGTGGTGCCCTGTATCGGGCTTTTGGCGCTCTACTTCATCCGCACGCTGGACGAAGATCAAAATGATCTGCCCCATATGACCGTCGGTGTCGCGGTTCTCATGGTGTCGAGCTTTGGGATCGAACTCTTCGGCTCGATTCAGAGCGGTAACTTTCAAGCCGAAACGGTTTACACGGTCGAGGCGCGCAATCTGACACAGAACAGTTTCTTGATCATGACCTTTTTCGGATCGCTGATCATCTATCTGGGCAAATCATTCAGCATCCGCGATCAATGGGCCCACGCGACGCTCCTGTCCCTCGGGCTTTTGCTGACGTTTATACCTGCCTTGTTGCGGGCACGATCGACCGAGACGGTCCCCACTGTTGAAGAACTCGGGAACTATATTCCCATGCATCCCCTCACCCTCTTGGGCGTTCTGTTGACGGGTACTTGCATTCTTTACGGGATCTACGCGCTCTTTTACCGCCAACCCCGACTCGTCGCGACCTAATCAGTTCTGGCCCTTGGCGGCTTTGTCGGCCTCGGCGACCTCTTGGGCGAGATCGGGCGGCAACATCGAAATGATGAAAGAGCCCTCACCTGCCTTGAGCCCCTCGCTGGATGCAACAAGTCGGATCGCGCCCGAGGCTGAAACCACAGCAACGACAAGCGCCCCAGGACGCGCCTCTTGCCAATCACGAAGGGTGTATTCTTTGGTCAGGCGGGTCACGCGAAAGGCCCATCCTTCTGCGATCTTGCGGGCAAGGCCGTTGAAGGTCTCGCCACCTGCAAACCCGCGCCCTCCGAGAGTAGAGGGGAGCGAGTGTCGCGCACTTTCCCCTTTGCTGCGGGCGACCTGATAGACGTTGTCGCGTCCGAACTCGGGGGCAAGGTCGGTCGCCACAAGGGTATTATAGGCATCGTTATCGGTCGCCGCGACAATCGTGGCATAGCTGACAAGTTCGATCCGGTCCTCTGCGGCCTCGGACAAGAGATCACCGCTAAACGTCGAGATACCCGCACTGCGCGCCTCGCGCAGATGGCCGTGATTGGGGTCGGTCATAAGCACTGGAACGTCAGCTTTCCCAAGCGCCTCTGCGAAACGAACCGACCATGTGGAGCCGCCCACAAGGATGACCCCCGGACGCTCGCCCCCCGTAAGTCCAAGCGCGCGGGCTACAGGGCCAAGGGTAAAGCCGTGGAGAACGACTGTGACAGCAACCAGCACAAAGGCAAGCGGGCCGACGAGTGCGCCGCCCTCGATTCCAAGCTCTGTCAGCTGCTCGCCAAAGAGACCTGCAACCGCGACAAGAACCACGCCGCGCGGCCCCGTGAAGGCCACTAGAAGCTGTTCGCGAAAGGGAACGCCCGACCCGATCAGTGACAAAAACACCGTCGCAGGTCGGGCGATCAGGATCACAGCCAGAACAAAGACCGCAGCCCGCCAATCCAGCGCCCCCAAAGCCGCCACATCGAGATTGGCCGCCAGAAGGATGAAAACCCCAGAGACAAGAAGGATCGTCGCGTGCTCCTTGAAACGTCGCAGCTCTTCGTAGGAAGGCAGCTCAGAATTCGCGATCACGATCCCCATAATCGTCACCGCCAGAAGCCCGCTTTCATGGAGCATCAGATCCGAGAGCCCGAAGGTCAAAAGCAGGATCGCGAAAAGGACAGGCACTTTCATGTATTCGGGCACGCGCCCTGCTTTGAACGCGCGCACGAGACCGAAACCACCCGCAAGCCCGAGCAGCGTCGCCACAGCGATTCCGAGACCGAGTTCGAAAACTGCACTGGTCGGGCTGATTGCCGTATGCCGCACCACCACATATTCAAAGGCAAAGACCGCCGCCAAAGCCCCGATGGGGTCATTGATGATGGCT
>JALRIK010000162.1 GCA_023255435.1 Marivivens sp. | reverse complement strand
CGTCGATGAACAGATTGCCGTCGATTTCCGGCGCATCGGCCTTGGTGCGGCAGGTCGCGCCCTCTTCGTCGACCTCATCGACGATGACTTGCAGGGTCTGGCCCACCTTGGCGGCAAGCTTGGCTTCGGAAATCGCCTGCGCTTTTTCCATAAAGCGATCCCAACGCTCTTGCTTCACTTCGTCTGGCACATGATCGGGCAGATCATTGCTGCGCGCACCCGCGACGTTTTCGTATTGGAAGCAGCCAACGCGGTCCAACTGCGCTTCGTCCATCCAATCCAACAGCGTCTGGAACTCGGCCTCGGTTTCGCCGGGGTAGCCGACGATAAAGGTCGAGCGGAGCGTGATGTCGGGACAGACTGAGCGCCACGCGTTGATCTCGTCAAGCGTTTTGGCGGCCGCAGCGGGGCGGGCCATGCGCTTGAGCGTCTCGGGATGGGCGTGCTGGAACGGAATGTCGAGATAGGGAAGGATCAGTCCCTCGGACATGAGCGGGATGAGGTCGCGCACATGCGGGTAGGGATAGACATAATGGAGACGCACCCAAGCCCCGAGCGAACCCAGATCACGCGCGAGATCGGTGATATGGGCGCGGCGCTCGCGCTCTGTGGCGTGTTTGATATCAACGCCATAGGCCGAGGTGTCTTGCGAGATCACGAGTAGTTCCTTGACCCCAGCCTCAACGAGTTTTTCCGCTTCGCGGATCACCGCATGGGCAGGACGCGAGACAAGACGGCCGCGCATGTCGGGGATGATGCAGAACTTGCACTTGTGGTTACAGCCCTCGGAGATCTTGAGGTAGCTGTAGTGGCGCGGCGTGAGCTTGACGCCCGAGGCGGGCAAAAGGTCTATGAACGGATCGGGCGAGGGCGGCACCGCGCCATGCACGGCGTCGAGCACCTGCTCATATTGGTGTGGCCCCGTCACGGCGAGGATATTGGGATGATGCTCGCGGATATAGTCGGGCTCGGCACCCAGACAGCCTGTGACGATCACTTTGCCGTTTTCAACAAGCGCCTCGCCGATGGCGTCGAGGCTCTCGGCCTTGGCCGAGTCCAAAAACCCGCAGGTGTTCACAATCACCGCATCTGCGCCCGCATAATCGGGGCTGATCTGATAACCTTCGGCGCGTAGCCGCGTGAGGATGCGTTCAGAGTCCACAAGCGCCTTGGGGCAGCCAAGGGACACCATGCCGATGGTCGGCTGGCCATCACGTTTCACATCTTCAAAGCGGGGCTTCGGAGCGAGGTCGGGGCGGAGATTGGGCGGGTTCGTGGACATGGGGGCCTCATACGCTGTCGCGGGCGTTGCGTGAAGGGGGATTCTGGCGCGCAACGTTACGGTGCTATCGGGCGGGCTTAACGGTTTGGGCTGTATCTCTTGCTCTGATGTTTGGGTCGGCGGGGATGGCTCGGCTCTGTCCATGGGGGCAAAGCAGGCGATCCCCGCCCAAAGCGAGGGACAGCGCATGAACAAGGCAATTACTGACGGACTTCTTTTGATGCCGACACCGTTTTCGGCGGGGCTCGGGGTCTGGTCGAGCGGGGACGGAACGCCGGGGTCCGATACCTATGCGGGATCGGGGACGGGGGTCTATGTTTCAGCTGATCAGCACTTCGGCGGCTGCCTTGAGGTTTATAAAACCGCGAGCGTGCAGAAGGTCCGATATATGGGCGAAACGATCCTCCTTCCGGGGTGCTATCTGCGGGTCAAGGCGCGGGTCAAGGCGATAGCGGGGCCGCTTCCTTCGGTGCGAATTGCGGCATGGGCGGGCGGCGCGGGCGGTGTGCATGTGACGGGTCAGCCCGAGACGGGGCCGTCAACCGCTCTCTCAGCATACGGCCAAGTGGTTGAGATCAGCGCAATCATCGGCACTGGCCATCGCACGGGCGTCGATATGGTTTGGTCGGGTGCGATCTATGGCCATTTCGGGATCGACGTGACGGGCACCAACGGCGCGGTGATCCGTGTTGATGATATCGAGATCGAGGACGTCACGAGCATTTTTCTCCGCGATATGATGGGGGTTGTCGATGTGCGCGACTATGGTGCCAAGGGGGATGGCGTCACGGACGACAGCGCCGCCTTTCTGGCCGCCGATGCCGATGCGCGGGGGCGCGAGGTTCTGGTGTCTCAAGGGGTCTATCGTCTCTCGCAGCATGTGACGATCACCAATCAGATCCGCTTTGAGGGCAAGCTGGTGATGCCCTCGGACAAAATGGCGATCTTCCAGAAGAATTATGATTTTGCCACCTACGCGGATGCCTTTGCCGACGAAGACACCGCGTTTCGCAAGGCATTTCAGGCGCTCTTGAACTTTTCCGATCACGAGGGGCTTGATCTGTGCGGGCGGCGGATCGAGCTCAAGGGGCCTGTGGACATGCAAGCCGCCGAGGGCAGTCGCACCTCGTTCTCCACCCGCCGCGTGATCCGCAACGGCCAGTTCGAGCCCAAAGCGGGGCCTGCTTGGGATACTGACATCGTGACGGCGCAAGCGACCTATGCGGCAAGCTCTCCCAAAAAGCTCACCAATGTGCAGTCGGTCTCGCAAATTCAGGTCGGCTCGCTCGTCGAAGGGGCGGGCGTTGGCCGCGAGATTTATGTCGTGGCTGTCGATGTTGGCGCCAAAGAAGTCACCCTCTCACAGCCGTTCTTTGATGCAGAAGGGACGCAAGTCTTCACCTTCAAACGCTTCAAATACATGCTCGATTTTTCGGGGTTCGACTACCTGAGCCAATTCGTGCTGGCCGATATCGACTTCAAATGTGACGGCGTGGCGAGCGCGATCATGCTCGCGCGCGAAGGCCTTACCTTCCACATCAGGGACAGCTTTATCGCCAAACCCAAGGATCGCGGGATCACCTCGATCGGGGGCGGCTGTCAGGGCATGATGATCGACCGATGCCAGTTCATCTCGAACGAGATGCCGTTGAATGTGGCGGACCGCACGACCATCGGGTTCAACGTCAACGCCAATGACGTGAAAATCCGCGACTGCCGCGCGCTGCGTTTCCGTCATTGGGGGGTGCTCTGCGGGGCAGGGAACCTTATCACAGGGAACCATTGGTTTCAGGATGATAGTGTCCCGAACGGTATCCGAATGGCGGGCCTCGTCTTTACGCTGCCCAACTGCAAGTCGGTGATCAACGGCAACTATATCGACAACAACTTTATCGAATGGACCAACGAGCATGACGCGACGCCTGATCTCGGGGTACAGTATTCCTTTGGCGGTATGACGATCACGGGGAATATTTTCACGGCCAATGACGTTGCAAGTTGGTTCAAGTGGATTGTGGTCAAACCATATGGCACTGGGCATTTCCTCCATGGATTCAGTGTGACGGATAACGTCTTTCTTGCGCTCAACGGAAATGTGCAGCGCGCCGAGGGCGTCGATACGACCTATGCCGATCTCGACTTTGGACGGTTCAGGAATGTCACTTTTGCAGCCAATACCTTTAAGTCTGTAACGGATGAGGCGGTTAGCCCTGTGCTTATCCAACATACCCAAAGCACGGCGAGCTCTTCGTGGGTGATCGAGACCGCGCCCTATCTGCCCTTTGGTGGTCGTTCGCGCACGATTGAATCCGTTCTCGCTAATGGCAAGATCAAGGACGCAAGCAACAATGCGGTCTTTGATATGCCCTATGCCGAGAATGGCTAT
>JALRIK010000161.1 GCA_023255435.1 Marivivens sp. | reverse complement strand
GATGGCCACACGCTGACGCTGACCACCCGAAAGCTGGCGGGGCAGACGGTCGAGAAGGTGGTCGATCTGGAGCATTTCGGCGGCCTTGCGGACGCGCTCTTCGATATCTGCCTTGGTGCTCTTAGAGAGCTTCAATCCGAACGCCATGTTCTCGTAGACGTTCATATGCGGGTAAAGCGCATAGCTCTGGAACACCATGGCGATGCCGCGCTCGGAGGGCACGACGTCGTTGACCTTTTCGTCGTCGAACAAAAGATCACCAGACGTGATTTCTTCGAGACCCGAGATCAGACGAAGGAGCGTGGATTTACCGCAGCCCGAGGGACCGACAAAGACCATGAACTCGCCTTTGCGAATTTCAAGATCGATGCCCTTGATGACTTCAATACCGCCAAAAGATTTGCGGACCGATTTGAGTGTGATGTTTGCCATGTGAAGCCTCTTATCAGCCTTTGACGCCACCAGCCGTGAGGCCAGCTACGATTTTGCGTTGGAAAATGAGCACGAGAACGATGAGCGGAATGGTCACGACCACACTCGCTGCCATAATCGGACCCCACGGGATTTCCTGCGTGCTTGCGCCCGAAAGAAGCGCGATCGCCACGGGAACGGTGCGTTGATCTGCCGAAATGGTAAAGGTCAGAGCAAAGAGGAATTCGTTCCATGCCCCGATGAAGGCCAGAAGACCGGTCGTCACAAGTGCGGGCCACAAAAGCGGCATGAACACACGGGTGATGATGATCCACGGGCTTGCACCATCCACGATCGCTGCTTCTTCGATTTCCATCGGAAGATCACGCATGAACGTGGTCAGAACCCAGACGGTAAAGGGCAGGGTGAAGATCGTATAGCTGAGCACCAGCGCCCAAGGCGTGTTGTAGAGCCCGAGGAGTTTGACCAGCTCATAAAGGCCCGAAAGAACCGCGATTTGCGGGAACATCGAAACGCCGAGGATGGTCATGAGGAGCAGTCCGCGACCTTTGAAGCGGACACGCGCCAGAGCATAGGAGGCGGTGACAGCCAGAAGAAGCGCCGCACCCACGGTGACGCCCGCAATCAGCACCGAGTTCAGGACCGAACGGATAAAGCCCGAACGGCTGAAAATTGCCTTGTAGTTATCCCACGAGAAGCTTTCGGGGAGAAAGTTCGGACGGAAGATTGCTGTGCCCGTCTCGAAGCTGGTCATGATCGCATAGTAGAACGGGAAAACCGCAATG
This sequence comes from Marivivens sp., assembly GCA_023255435.1. GTDB lineage: Bacteria > Pseudomonadota > Alphaproteobacteria > Rhodobacterales > Rhodobacteraceae > Marivivens. Next base: position 2,985 of record JALRIK010000161.1, on the reverse strand, counting down.
ATGACGATCAGAGCAACGCAAAAGTAAAAGGCGGTTGTTCTAAGTTTCGAGCGTTTCATTAGCGTGTCTCCCCACCGAGGTTCAAACGGCCCAGTTTGATATACAAGAGCACGAAGGTCGTGATGATCAGGAACAGGAGCGTCGACATTGCAGAGCCTTCACCATAGTCCCCGAACTGTTGGATCTCGCGGTAGCTGAGAACCGACATCGTCATGGTCGAGCCGGACTGCGGCGTGAGAAGATAGATCAGGTCAAAGATCCGGAGCGCGTCGAGCGCACGGAAGATCACCGCAACAAGGATCGCGGGCTTCAAGAGCGGGAGCGTAACCTTGAAGAAGACCTTGATCGGGTTGATCCCGTCGATCTTGGCCGCTTCATACATGTCGCGCGGGATCATCTGGAGACCGGCAAGGATGAGGAGCGCCATAAAGGGCGTCGTCTTCCACACATCGACGATCAGCACCGCAAGCATTGCCGTATCAGGCTGCGCGGTCCATGCAATCGGAGAGTCGATCAAACCGACGCTCAAGAGAATGTGGTTTATGATCCCGAATTGGTCATTGAGCATCCAGCCCCACATACGTGCCGACACAACGGTCGGGATCGCCCAAGGGATCAGGATCGCCGCACGCACAAGGCCGCGGCCTTTGAATTCGAGGTTGAGGACAAGAGCAACCAAAAGCCCGAGTAGCGTTTCAAGCGTCACCGAAACAATCGAGAAGCGGACGGTGTTCCATACAGCGTTCCACCAATCGGCATCGGCAAGCACACCGCGCCAGCGCACTTCGCCATTGGCGCGCACACGGCGCTCTAGGTAGTTCTCAAAGCCCACCCATTCCGACTGGCCATTGAAAATCGTGTTGGCGCTTGCGTCTGTGAAGGAAAAGCTAATCGAGCGGAAAAGGGGCCAAGCAGCGACGATCACAAGCATAATGATCATCGGCGCGAGAAAAACATAAGCCGAGCGAATGCGTTTTTGCTGAAGGTTTAGGTTCTTCCCTGAAGCGAGACCGGCAAATTTGGTGTTGGATTGAGTCATGGGGTTCCTCGTTGTCCACCATCAGGAGCAGTTCGGGGGCGCAGAGTAAACTGCGCCCCCGACCTCGTCTCTGTTTTAACTGAGTTTAACAGAGTTGGGAGGAATTACTTGTCCAGAAGGTCCTGGAGGTCGGCTTCGAGATCTGCAAGGGCGTCAGCTGCGTTGGCTTCTTTCGAGAGAACGCTGTGAACGGCCGAGAAGAACAGGGTCGAAACTTCGTTGTAGTCCTGACGGGTCGGTGCCGACGGACGCGGAACGGCTGCAAGGAAGACGTCCTTCCAACGCGGGATGATCGGCTGCTGGGCAGCGATATCTGCGTCATCATAAAGGCTCATGATGGTGGGAAGGTTCGACTCGTTGAGAGCGCGTGCTTTCTGGGCTTCGGCGCCAGCGAGGTAAACTGCGAGGCTGATCGCGGCTTCCTGATCGTCCGAATACTTCGAAACAGCTACGTTCCAGCCGCCGAGCGTTGCAGCCGATACGCCGTGGCCTTGGCCCGACGGAAGCGGAGCTACGTCGAAGAGACCGGCAACTGCCGAGTCTGCGCCGTTGCCGAGCGAGTAGGCATAGGGCCAGTTACGCATGAAGACAGCGTTACCGGTCTGCCATACGCCGCGGGCTTCTTCTTCCTGATAGGAAAGAACGCCTTCGGGCGAAATGGTGCCTGCCCACGAAGCAGCGAGCTCGAGAGCAGCTGCGGCGTTTGCGTTGTTGACCGAGATGGAGCCGTCGGCTTCAACGATCTGGCCGCCGCCCGAGGACTTGAGCCACTCGAGTGCGTTACAGGTCAGACCTTCGTAGGAGTTACCCTGCCATACGAAGCCGAAGATTTCCGAGTTGCCAGCAGCGCGCTCTGCGTCCTGAACCATCTGAGCGGTCGCGGTCAGCTCTTCCCAGGTGGTCGGAACCGAAGCGCCGTGCTTCTCGAGAAGGTCCTTGCGGTAGTAGAGTGCCGGAGCGTCGGTGAAGATCGGCAGAGCAACGAGCTTGCCGTCTACGGTCTGGGATTCGATGATCGAGGGGAAGTGCTCGTTGACGAGGTCGCCAGCAGCTTCACGAAGATCAACGAAGTGCTCTGCAAGCTGCGGAGCCCAGATAACGTCGGTCTGGTAGAGGTCGATGTCGCCGTTGCCGGCAGCGAGCCACAGACGATACTGGCCGAACTGGTCAGTGGTCGACGAAGGCATCGGAACGATGGTCACGGTGTGGCCGGTTGCTTCTTCCCACGGCTTAACAAGCGCAGCGAAGTTTTCGATAGCAGCGCCGGTTGCGCCCGAGACGTAGGTGATTTCAGCAGCCTGTGCCGATACACCAGCCACAGCAACGAACGCAGCAGCAGTGCCGCGAAGTGCAATGGTTTTCAGTGATTTTGCCATAGTGTTTCCTCCCAAAAAGTAATGGCAGACGCGATGTGCGTCCCAAACGGTCCGGAACTTCGAAAATTCACCGAAACGTTTCGGTTAGGTTAAGGTCCGCGCCCTTCATTTGTCAATTACTCAGATTGAAGGACGCAGTATTTTTATAAAAACGTTTTTATATCAGTTAGATAGATTTGATTGACCCGTGGTCAACAAAGGTGTGCGGCGCGATGGTTTGCACTTCGGAAAGCTCTGCTCCGTCCAGAAAACGGCTGAGATTCTCGGCCAGAGGCTCCCAACTGGCGCTCAGAGGCGAGGAGGTGCCCGAGACGGGGCGGGGCAAATCACCGTTCGAGTCGGCGGGTAGCTGATCGTCATGCGCCACCAGCGAAACATCTTCGGGCACCGAAAGCCCCATGGCAGCAAGAGCCATGAGCGCGCCGGTCGAGATTCGTGTGTTGCCCCCTATGATCGCCGTCGGCTTTTCGCCCGAGCGTTGAAAAGCCCGAATGGTTTCAAGAAGCCCTGTCTCGGCGACCATGTTGCCGCGCACGACCATATCGGGATCGAACTTGATGCCAGCTTCTT
>JALRIK010000160.1 GCA_023255435.1 Marivivens sp. | reverse complement strand
ATAACCACTCGGGTGTTCAGGCGATCCGCTTTGCGTTGAGTTCGGATGCCAATATCACCTTCAAGATCCTTTATAACGATGCCGTCGCCATGACGGGCGGGCAGGGGATGGATGGAGAGCTCACCGCAGAGCAGATCTGCTCCGAGCTTGTGGCCATGGGCGTCAAGGCGGTTGCGCTCGTCCATGATGAAAAGGAAGAGGTCGATCGCAAGCGCCTCCCCGCTGTTGTGAGGGTCGAAGAGCGTTCCATGCTCGATCAGGTGCAGCGCGACATGCGCGAGACCAAGGGCGTCACCGCAATCGTCTATGCCCAGACCTGCGCCGCCGAAAAACGCCGCCGCCGCAAAAAGGGCAGGTTCCCCGATCCCGACAAGCGGGTCTACATCAACTCCAATGTTTGCGAGGGATGCGGCGATTGCGGGGTGCAGTCTAACTGCGTTGCGGTGCTCCCGCTCGAAACGCCCTTTGGCCGTAAACGCGAGATCGACCAAAGCGCCTGTAACAAGGACTTTTCCTGTCTCAAGGGCTTTTGCCCCTCCTTTGTCACGGTTGAGGGCGGTATCCCGCGCAAAGCCGAAGCAAAGACCCTCTCCCTGCCACAGATCGCCGAACCGAGCCTGCCCGCGATTGCCCGCACCCATAACCTCGTCATTACAGGGATCGGTGGAACGGGTGTCGTGACCATCGGCGCGATCCTTGCCATGGCCGCCCATCTCGATGGCAAAGGGGCTTCGATGATGGAAATGGCGGGACTTGCGCAAAAGGGCGGCGCGGTGCTCATTCATTGCCGTATCGCCGAACGCCCCGAGGATATCGCCGCCATTCGGGTCGCCACGGGCGAGTGCGATGCCCTCATTGGCGGTGATCTTGTGGTCAGCGCGGGGGCCGGAACGCTCGACCTTTTGCAAAAGGGACGGTCGAAAGCGGTTGTGAACAGCCATGTGGTCATGACCGGCGAATTCACCCGCAAGCGTGATTTCAGCATCCCGAGCGCCGAGCTTGGTGTCGCGCTCGAGGCACGTATTGGCGAGGCGGCACAGTTTCTCGATGCCTCCGAGATTGCCAAACGAGGTCTCGGCGATACGATCTTCTCGAATATGGTGATGTTCGGGGCAGGATTTCAGGCGGGACTCGTGCCCATCGGATACGAAGCGATCCGCGATGCAATCCGTCTTAACGGGGCCAGCGTCGACAAGAACCTGTTGGCCTTCGAGCTGGGGCGCTGGGCGGTGACGGATATCGCGGGGCTTCAGGCGCAGCTTGCCCCAGAAGCCGCCGCACCCGCGCCAGACTTTATGACCGAAGCCAAGGCCCATCTTGCCGCCTATCAGGGCAAGAAGCTCGTCAAACGGTTCGAACGCCTGGTGGGCAAGGTCCATGATCCGGTGCTGAGGGACGTGGTGGCGCGCTCTTATCACAAGCTGTTGACTTATAAGGATGAATACGAGGTCGCGCGGCTCCATCTTGAAACCGCGGCTCAGGTCGAAGCACGGTTCGAGGGGGTGAGGGGCCTTACCTATCATCTCGCTCCGCCGATCCTTGGGGGCACCGATCAGAACGGTCGGCCCAAGAAACGGGCGTTCAAACGCGGGATGACGCCGCTCTTCAAGGCGCTGGCTGCTGCGAGACATCTGCGGGGCACACCGCTCGATATCTTTGGCTATAGCGCGGAACGCCGCGCCGAAAGGCGGCTCGTCAAAGAGTTCGAGGCCGATCTTCCACGCATCCTCGAGGCCCAAAACAGCGCCGCCGCCCTTGCTCTGGCGGGGCTGCCCATGGACATCCGCGGCTTTGGTCCCGTCAAGATGAAGGCCATGGAGGATGCCGCGCAAAAGCGCGCCGTGCTGCTTGCAAGTCTTGACAGCAAGGAGCTGCGTACTGCCGAATAGAAAAAGGGCGGTTTCGGCGGATGGATTTCCGCTGCAAAGGGTCTTATGTGTTGGAAAACACCCCTGCATTTGCGGGGGACTCGTGAGGCAGGATCGGAAAATATTATGGCTGTCGGTGTATTTGATAGCGGGCTTGGCGGATTGACGGTGCTTAACGCACTCGAAAAACGTCTGCCCGATGTTCCCTTTGTCTATTTCGGCGACAACAAGCACGCGCCCTATGGCGTGCGCGACGCCGATGACGTCTATAACCTGACCACCGCCGCCGTCGAACGGCTCTGGGAGGCGGGCTGTGATCTTGTGATCCTTGCGTGTAACACCGCGAGCGCTGCGGCGCTGCGCCGGATGCAGGAAAGCTGGATTCCCCGCGACAAGCGCGTCCTTGGCGTCTTTGTGCCCCTGATCGAGGCTTTGACCGAACGCCAATGGGGCGACAACTCGCCGCCACGCGAGGTCGCGGTCAAACATGTTGCGCTCTTTGCGACCCCCGCAACGGTTCGTAGCCGTGCCTTCCAGCGCGAGCTGGCGTTTCGCGCCATCGGCGTGGATGTCGAAGCTCAGGCCTGTGGCGGTGTTGTTGATGCGATCGAAGAAGGCGATATGATCCTTGCCGAAGCATTGGTTCGCAGCCATGTCGAAGCGCTCCAGCGCAAGATGCCGAGCCCCGATGCCGCGATCCTCGGCTGCACCCATTATCCGATCATGGAAGAGGTGTTCCAGGACGCGCTGGGCGAGGATGTCAAAGTGTTCTCCCAAGCCAATATCGTGGCCGAAAGCTTTGCCGATTACCTTGCCCGCCGCCCCGAATTCATCGGCTCAGGCACCCAGAGCATGTTCCTTACCACGGGAGATCCGAAAAAGGTCTCGGCCCGCGCGACCCAGTTCATGCGCCGCAAGGTCGAGTTCCAATCCGCGTGATGCGTCAACCTTTCGCGTTGCGAGACCCGCAATCGATGACTACCTCTGTCCCAAAGGGGAAAACGAATGAGCTATAACGTCGCTATTCTTGGTGCTTCCGGCTACACTGGCGCAGAGCTGGTGCGGATCATCGCGACACATCCCGACCTCAAGATCGCGGCGCTTTCTGCCGACCGCAAAGCCGGTATGGAAATGGCCGATGTGTTTCCGCATCTGCGCCACATCGACCTTCCCAAGCTTTGCACCATCGACGAGATCGACTTTTCAGGCATCGATCTGGCCTTTGCGGCGCTTCCGCATGGTCTGAGCCAAGCGCTCGTGCGTGATCTGCCCAAGTCCGTCAAGGTCGTGGATCTTGGCGCCGATTTCCGTCTGCGTGATCCTGCGGAATATGAAAAGTGGTATGGCGCCCCGCATGTGGCGGTCGAGTTGCAGAAAGAGGCCGTTTACGGTCTGACCGAATTCTATCGCGACGACATCAAGTCCGCGCGGCTGGTTGCTGGGACGGGCTGTAACGCGGCCACCGTGCAATTTGCGCTCCGCCCGTTGATTGCGGCGGGTGTCATTGATCTTGACGACATCATCTGTGATCTCAAGAACGGCATTTCGGGCGCGGGTCGAAGCCTCAAGGAAAACATGCTCTTTGCCGAGCGTTCGACCGATGTTGCTGGCTATTCCCAAGGCGGCAAGCACCGTCACCTTGGCGAATTCGATCAGGAGTTTTCGCTGATTGCTGGCCGCAAGGTCGAGATCATGTTCACGCCGCATCTCGTGCCCGTCAATCGCGGCATTCTGGCAAGCTGTTATCTCAAGGGCGACCCCGAGGCGATGCACGCCGCTCTTGTCGCCCAATACAAGGACGAGCCGTTCATCGAAGTGCTGCCCTTTGGCAAACTGCCTTCGATGGGCAATGTAACGGGTTCGAACTTCTGTTTTCTCGGCGTTACGGGCGACCGTATCAAGGGCCGCGGCCTTGTCGTCTCGACGCTCGACAACCTCAACAAAGGCTCATCGGGGCAAGCGGTGCAAAACGCCAACCTGATGCTCGGCCTTCCTGAAACGGCGGGCTTGATGCTCGCACCGGTATTCCCATGAGTGGTCTCAAATCCCTTAAAAAACGCCGCCGCGTCCAGATCATCGTTCTGGCCTTTGTCGCTCTGGCCGTTTCGACGGGGCTGATCGGCTATGCGATGCGCGACGGGATCAACTTCTTCCGTTCGCCCAGCCAGATCGTGGCCGAGCCGCCCGCTTCGAACGAGGTGTTCCGCGTTGGCGGTCTTGTCGAAGAGGGCACGCTCGTGCGCGGAGAAGGCGAGACGGTAACCTTTAGTGTCACCGATGGCGGCGCTTCGATTCCCGTTGCCTATACGGGGATTCTCCCCGATCTTTTCGAAGAG
>JALRIK010000015.1:30392-34790 GCA_023255435.1 Marivivens sp. | reverse complement strand
CTTCCTGTTCCACGGTAAAGTGAAGGCTCTCGCCGACGCCGCCCGTGAAGCTGGTCTGAAGATCTAAGGAGACGAGATAATGGCAGAACGTGAGAACCGCCGGGACCGTCGCGAACGCGAAGAAGCCCCGGAATTCGCCGATCGTCTCGTGGCGATCAACCGTGTGTCGAAGACCGTCAAGGGTGGTAAGCGCTTTGGCTTCGCTGCTCTGGTAGTCGTCGGCGATCAGAAAGGCCGCGTCGGCTTTGGTAAGGGTAAAGCCAAGGAGGTCCCCGAGGCCATCCGTAAGGCAACCGAACAAGCCAAGCGCAACATGATCCGTGTTGCTCTTCGCGAAGGCCGTACGCTGCACCACGATATCGAGGGCCGTCACGGCGCCGGTAAAGTGGTAATGCGTACCGCTCCGGAAGGTACCGGTATCATCGCCGGTGGTCCGATGCGTGCCGTGTTCGAAATGCTGGGCGTCAAGGACGTTGTGTCCAAGTCGCTCGGTTCGCAGAACCCCTACAACATGATCCGTGCAACCATCGACGGTCTGAAGCAAGAAGCTTCGCCCCGTTCGGTCGCACAGCGTCGTGGCAAAAAGGTTGCGGACATTCTTCCCAAGCGTGAAGACGCTTCGGCTGAAACCGCAGACGCGTAAGGAGACTGACACATGGCAAAAACCATCGTTGTTAAGCAGATCGGTTCGCCGATCCGCCGCCCCGCCGAGCAGCGTCGTACGCTGATCGGTCTGGGTCTGAACAAGATGCACAAGACCCGTGAACTCGAAGATACGCCTTCGGTCCGCGGTATGGTCAACAGCATCCCGCACCTCGTCGAAATCATCGAAGAGCGCGGCTAACCGTTTCGGTTACCAAGACTGAAAGCGCCTCGGGGGAAACCTCGGGGCGTTTTCGCTTATTCACGTGTTCGCGCTTGAAACCCGTGGTTCGAGTGCGTATACGCCCCGAGTGGCTCATTGAGGGCCAAGAATCAAATTCAAACGCCGTGTTTGCCCACTCCGTCGCTGGAGGGCAGTTCCGGCAAGGAGAAGCGACATGAAACTTCACGAACTTCGCGATAACGAAGGCGCAACGAAATCCCGCAAGCGCGTTGGCCGTGGTCCGGGCTCCGGCAAAGGTAAGACCGGTGGCCGTGGTATCAAAGGTCAGAAATCCCGTTCGGGTGTAGCTCTGAACGCCTATGAAGGCGGCCAGATGCCCCTCTACCAGCGTCTTCCCAAGCGCGGCTTCAACAAGCCCAACGCAAAGAAATACGCTGTTATCAACCTCGGCCTCGTCCAGAAGTTCATCGACGCCGGCAAGATCGACATCAAGGCAGAGATCACTGAAGAGGCACTCGTTGCTTCGGGTCTCGTTCGTCGTAAGCTCGATGGCGTTCGCATCCTTGCAAAGGGTGAATTCACCGCAAAGGCCAACCTCTCGGTAACTGGTGCTTCGAAGGGCGCTGTAGAAGCTGTAGAGAAGGCTGGTGGTAAAGTTACCATCATCGCCCCCGCAGCTGCGGCGGAATAAGGGTTGTGAGCGCCTTGACGGGCGCTTACATCACTGACAGTTTTCCCAACGCCGCAGACCGGAAAACCGGCCTGCGGCGTTTTTGATGAAAAGAGACGCTTTATGGCTTCAGCAGCAGAACAAATGGCAGCGAACCTGAGCTGGTCTTCCTTTGGCAAGGCGACCGAGCTTCGGCAACGTATTCTGTTTACCCTCGGACTTTTGATCGTTTACCGGCTTGGTACCTATATCCCCGTTCCGGGAATCGACGGTGCAGCGCTCCGTAACTTTATGGAAGGCGCGGCTTCGGGTATTGGCGGTATCCTTTCGATGTTCACGGGCGGCGCATTGAGCCGTATGGGCATCTTCGCACTCGGGATCATGCCGTATATTTCGGCCTCGATCATCGTTCAGCTTCTTGGTTCGATGTATGAACCTTGGAAACAGCTGAAGAAAGAAGGCGAAAACGGTCGTCGCAAGCTGAACCAATACACCCGCTTCGGCACTGTGGTTCTCGCAACGTTTCAGGCTTATGGCCTCGCGGTCAGCCTCGAGGCGGGTGATCTTGTCTCTGATCCCGGCCTCTATTTCCGCGCCGCATGTGTCGTGACGCTTGTCGGTGGGACCATGTTCCTTATGTGGGTCGGCGAGCAGATCACTGCCCGCGGCATCGGGAACGGCATTTCCCTCATCATCTTCGTCGGTATTGTCGCTGAACTTCCCGCTGCTGCGGCCCAATTCCTCACGACGGCACAGGAAACGCGCAATGCTATGCTGGTGATCGGGATCATCGTCATGCTCGCGGCTGTATTGATGTTTGTGGTCTTTATGGAGCGCAGTCTTCGTAAAGTGCACATCCAATATCCCCGCCAACAGCGAGGCATGAAGACCTATGAGGGTGGCTCGAGTCATCTTCCGATCAAGGTCAACCCCGCAGGCGTCATACCGGCGATTTTCGCTTCTGCGCTTCTGCTGTTGCCGACGACGCTTTCGACCTTCTCTGGCGGCTCTTCGGGTCCCGTTATGTCGACGATCCTTGCCTACTTCGGTCCGGGTCAGCCGCTTTACCTGATCTTCTTCACGGCGATGATCGTGTTCTTTACCTACTTCTACACCCGTGAAGTGGCCTTCAAGACCGACGAAGTTGCAGAGAATCTCAAGAACCAGGGTGGCTTCGTTCCCGGTATCCGTCCGGGCAAGAGAACTGCCGAATATTTCGACTATGTGGTCACGCGTGTTCTCGTTCTGGGGTCGGCTTACCTTGCGCTAGTTTGTCTCATGCCAGAGATTCTGCGTTCACAATTGTCGATTCCCTTTTATTTCGGGGGCACCTCGGTGCTGATCATCGTTTCGGTTGGAATGGACACCATCCAGCAGATTCAATCGCACCTGCTTGCCCATCAATACGAAGGGCTAATTGAAAAATCGCAGTTGCGTGGTAAGCGTGCTGCCAAGAAACGGACCAAGGGACCCTCTCGTCGATGAATATTATCCTTCTCGGACCGCCCGGAGCGGGCAAAGGCACTCAGGCAGCAAAACTCGTTGAAGAGCGGGATATGATCCAGCTCTCCACCGGCGACATGCTGCGCGCTGCAAAAACGTCGGGCACCGAGATGGGTAAGAAAGTCGCGGCGATCATGGATGCCGGCGAGCTCGTCACGGACGAGATCGTGATCGGCCTGATCCGCGAAAAGCTTCAGGGCGAGAAAAAGGGTGGTTTCATTTTCGACGGCTTCCCGCGCACTCTCCCGCAGGCGGACGCTTTGGGTCAACTTTTGGCAGAGCAGGGCGAAACCCTCGACGCCGTTATCGAGATGCAGGTCAACGACGAAGTGCTCGTCGGTCGTATCGTCGGTCGTGCAGAGGAGGCCCGTAAAGCTGGCCAGCCTGTTCGTGCTGATGATAACGAGGAAAGCCTCAAGATCCGCTTGATGGAATACTATAAAAAGACTTCGCCGCTTATCGGCTATTACTGGGCCAAGGGCGATCTCAAGACCGTCGACGGCCTCGCTTCGATCGATGAAGTTTCGGAGCAGATCGCCAATATCCTCGGCTGATAGCCGTGGGTTCGTGATGAAAAGGGGCCTCGCGCTGTATCGGCGTTGAGGCTCTTTTTACGGTGAGACTCCTCGCGCCAGGATCGGCCATGTGTCGCATCTTGGTGCTTATTGCCAGCAAGCGCTTGACGAGGCAGTCAAACCCTTCTAAAGCACCGCATCCCCCAATGGGGAATCATGGCGGCAGCGGGTCGCTCCCGATCGCCGCGACTATCTCATATGACAGTGGCCCGTTGGTTAATCTTCGGGCTTCCGTTGTGAAAAAAGGTTCCGGAAATACGGAACCGCAACGAAAGGAAAGCTAACGTGGCACGTATTGCCGGCGTGAACATCCCGACTGCAAAGCGGGTTCCCATCGCCCTCACCTACATCACCGGTATCGGCCCTGCGATCGCGAAAGAGATCTGCGAAGCCGTTAAAATCGAGTCGAGCCGTCGTGTGAACGACCTCTCGGACGCAGAAGTTCTTGCGATCCGCGAATACATCGACGCCAACCTCACTGTCGAAGGTGACCTTCGTCGTGAAGTTACGATGAACATCAAGCGCCTGATGGACCTCGGTTGCTACCGTGGCCTTCGTCACCGTCGCAACCTCCCGGTTCGCGGTCAGCGTACCCACACCAACGCTCGCACCCGCAAAGGCCCCGCAAAGGCCATCGCTGGTAAGAAGAAGTAAGGGAGGGCATAGACAATGGCTCGTGATACCCGTCGTGGTGGCAAGAAAAAGGTTTCCAAGAACATCGCCGCTGGCGTTGCTCATGTGAACTCGTCGTTCAACAACACCAAAATCCTGATCTCCGACGTTCAGGGCAATGCTATCTCGTGGTCGTCCGCTGGCACCATGGG
>JALRIK010000015.1:0-30292 GCA_023255435.1 Marivivens sp. | reverse complement strand
TCGTTCAACAACACCAAAATCCTGATCTCCGACGTTCAGGGCAATGCTATCTCGTGGTCGTCCGCTGGCACCATGGGCTTCAAGGGCTCGCGTAAGTCGACCCCTTATGCCGCTCAGATGGCTGCAGAAGACGCTGGCCGCAAGGCTCAGGAACATGGCGTGAAGACGCTCGAAGTCGAAGTTCAGGGTCCCGGTTCGGGTCGTGAATCGGCTCTGCGCGCTCTGGCTGCCGTGGGCTTCAACATCACGTCGATCCGTGACGTGACCCCGATCGCTCACAATGGCTGCCGTCCGCCGAAGCGTCGTCGCGTCTAATCGCTGAATACCCAACTGGGGCTGTGGTTTTTCCACGGCCCCAGTCCGTCATTTTGAAACCTCGGGCGTTTGCCTTTTAGGACATGGAAGGCAGACAAGAATGGAGGGACGCATGATCCACAAGAATTGGGCCGAATTGATCAAGCCGACCCAGCTTGACGTCAAGCCGGGTAATGACCCGCAGCGTCAGGCGACTGTAATTGCCGAACCGCTTGAGCGTGGCTTTGGTCTTACCCTCGGCAACGCACTGCGCCGCATCCTGATGTCGTCGCTTCAGGGCGCCGCCATCACTGCCGTTCAGATCGACAACGTTCTGCACGAGTTTTCGTCGGTTGCCGGCGTTCGCGAAGATGTCACCGATATCGTTCTGAACCTCAAAGGCGTCGCGATCCGTATGGAAGTTGAAGGCCCCAAGCGTCTCACTGTTCAGGCCAAAGGCCCGGGCGCAGTGACCGCTGCCGACATTTCCGAATCGGCGGGCATCGAAGTTCTGAACAAAGACCACGTGATCTGTCACCTTGATGACGGCGCTGATCTCTACATGGAGCTCACCGTTAACACCGGCAAGGGTTACGTCGCTGCCGACAAGAACAAGCCTGAAGATGCACCGATCGGCATGATTGCCATCGACGCCATCTACTCGCCGGTCAAGAAGGTCTCTTATGACGTTCAGCCTACCCGCGAAGGTCAGGTTCTGGACTATGACAAGCTGACCCTAAAAGTAGAAACCGATGGTTCGATCACCCCTGATGATGCAGTTGCTTACGCCGCTCGCATCCTTCAGGATCAGCTTTCGATCTTCGTGAACTTTGACGAACCCGAGTCGGCTTCGGCTGGTTCGGACGATGACGGTCTCGAGTTCAACCCGCTCCTTCTCAAGAAGGTTGACGAGCTGGAACTCTCCGTTCGTTCGGCAAACTGCCTCAAGAACGACAACATTGTTTACATCGGCGATCTTATCCAGAAAACCGAAGCCGAGATGCTCCGCACCCCGAACTTCGGCCGTAAGTCGCTCAACGAGATCAAAGAAGTGCTTTCGGGCATGGGTCTCCACCTCGGCATGGATGTCGAGGACTGGCCGCCGGACAACATCGAGGATCTCGCCAAGAAATTCGAAGACCAGTTCTAAGGTTTTCGTAAGGAATGGCGGGACTTTCCCGCCATTTCCACGACCCGGGCATCCCGCCCCAAGGAGAATGGCTGACACGCATCGGCCATCGGACAAAGCAAAACGCTACTTAGGAGTTAGAAAATGCGTCACGCTCGTGGTTACCGCCGCCTGAACCGTACTCATGAACACCGTAAAGCCCTGTTTGCGAACATGGCTGGTGCCCTCATCGAGCACGAACAAATCAAAACCACCCTTCCCAAGGCCAAAGATCTGCGCCGCGTCGTAGAAAAGCTCATCACGCTCGGTAAGCGCGGGGATCTTCACGCACGTCGTCAGGCTGCTGCTCGCCTCAAGGAAGACCGTCACGTTGCCAAGCTTTTCGAAGTGCTCGGCCCGCGTTACCAGGACCGTCAGGGTGGCTACATCCGCATCATGAAAGCTGGTTTCCGTTATGGCGACATGGCTCCGATGGCGATCATCGAATTCGTAGACCGTGATCCGGCTGCAAAAGGCGCTGCTGACAAAGCCCGCCTCGCAGCACTTGAGGTCGAAGTCGAAGAGTAAGACCCAAAGTCTTAAACTTTCGTTAAAGCCCCGCCCCTTCGGCGGGGCTTTTTCTCTTTTTGGGAAATAAATCTTACAAAATACAATTTAAGGTTGACGAATTATTTACGGTCTTGGCAAGACTTTCGGCATGACCGCACAAGTAACGTTTGAAGCATTTGAAATACGCACGGTGGGCCACGTTGTACTTGCAACGCGGGGTGCGAGGGTGGGGCACACGTCTGCTCTGAACGGCGGTCGTCGTTGGTTTACTATCAAGGAGGTTCTTGCGCAGCAGGTGCCGCAGCCCGTTGGGGGACGGATGCGGCAAAACAGGCTCGTTCGCTGCGCTCAAACAGCCCCCAAAAGGTTCAAACCGGACCTGACAACTTGCGCCCTGTCGAAACGTCAACAAGCGCGGACCACTTTGGCTATGGCCTGTGACCGCGGTCGTCATCATCGCAGTTCGCGTGGGTCTGCTCCCCATGCGAATTTCCACACGGTTTTCTTCGTCATCGCACCGCGCGCCGCGTCTCGGCTGGGTTTTCCAACCCATTTTCATGCCGGAGGCATCGATGCAAAGCACCACCCTTTCTTTCGCGAATCTTCATCAACATGGCGAGCTTTTCGCCAATATCCTGCGTGCGCGCCGCGAAAGCTTTATCGTGCGCAACCGTTGGGAACTCCCCGAGACGATGGGGATGGAATATGACCAGTATGATACGCCCCAGTCGCGCTGGGTCGCGGTTCACGACCAATCGGGTGCTGTGCTCGCGGGCGTGCGCCTGACACCCACAACGGCACGGTGCGGCGTTTACAGCTATATGATCCGCGATGCGCAGCGCGGGTTGCTTGAGTCCATTCCGAGTGACCTTTTGTATGACGCTGCGCCGCAAGACGCAGGGACATGGGAGGTGACGCGCGGCTTTGTGGCCCACGACCTTCCTGCGGGGCTTCGGAGCAAGGTGCGTTTGCGTCTGGTCAGTCAAATGCTACGTGCCAGCCGCGAAGAGGGCATAACGCGCATGATCGCCTTGCTGCCTTCGAATTGGCACCGGTGGGCCGCGCGCTGTCATCTCCAGATGGATGCGGCGGGGCGCAATATGAACATGGGCGGGATCGACTATCAGGCCGTTTGGATCGACTTTTCTGCACATCTTCACTGAGCCTTTTCAAAGCTTCGGGGGCGACATAGGTTGGCCGCATGGCAGACCTGTTCGATACCCCGGATCCCGAAACGCAAGGGAACGCGCCGAGGCCGCTCGCGGATCGTCTGCGGCCCAAGACGCTTGGCGAAGTCATAGGTCAAGAGCAGGTGCTTGGGCCCGATGCACCCTTGGGGATTATGCTCGCTTCGGGGTCGTTATCCTCGCTGATCCTCTGGGGTCCGCCCGGAGTGGGCAAGACAACGATCGCAAGGCTATTGGCGCGAGAAACCGAACTGCACTTTGAACAGATCAGTGCAATCTTTACTGGCGTGCCTGAACTTCGAAAGGTTTTCGAGGCGGCGAAACTCAGACGCAAAACAGGGCGTGGGACGCTTTTGTTTGTGGATGAGATCCATCGTTTCAACAAAGCCCAGCAGGATGGATTCTTGCCGCATATGGAGGATGGCACGATCCTCTTGGTCGGCGCGACCACCGAGAACCCTTCCTTCGAACTTAACGCCGCTGTGTTGAGCCGTGCACAGGTGCTGGTGCTGAACCGTCTCTCACCTGCGGACCTCGAACGCCTGATGCAGCGCGCAGAAAAAGAGTTGAACCGTATGTTGCCGCTGGACGGGGCGGCGCGCTCGGCCTTGCTGGATATGGCCGATGGTGATGGCCGTGCTTTACTCAACTTGATTGAGCAGGTTGCGGCTTGGAAGATTGATGGCAAGCTCGGTACCGACGCTCTCACCACTCGGTTGATGAAACGGGCTGCCAAATATGACAAGAGCGGCGATGAGCATTACAACTTGATCTCGGCTCTCCACAAATCGGTGCGCGGGTCCGATCCCGATGCCGCGCTCTACTGGTTTGCGCGTATGCTCGAAGGGGGGGAGGATCCACGCTATCTTGCAAGGCGTCTTGTCCGAATGGCGGTCGAAGACATTGCTTTGGCAGATCCTCAGGCCCAGACGATCTGCCTCCATGCGTGGGAAACCTTTGAGCGGATCGGAAGCCCCGAGGGCGAATTGGCACTTGCTCAGGCCGTAATCTACCTTGCGCTCGCCCCGAAATCGAACGCCGGTTACGCCGCCTACAAAGCGGCACGTGCGGCAGCGCGTCAAACGGGGTCCGAGCCTCCACCTAAGCATATCCTGAACGCGCCAACGCGGCTAATGAAGGAACAGGGCTATGGGTCGGGCTACCAATACGACCACAGCGCCGAAGATGCCTTTAGCGGACAGAACTATTTCCCCGACGGTATGAAACGCGGGATCTATTATCTTCCTGTGGACCGCGGTTTCGAACGTGATCTGAAGAAGCGTGTCGACTATTTTGCGGGATTGCGGGCCAAGCGGAACAAGGCCGACAATTGACTCTTGTGGGCTGAAAGGCCAAGGGAGGCGGATGATGACCAGTTTGATCCAAGTCGCTCTCGGCGGCGCTATTGGCGCTTCGTGCCGTTACCTGACCAATGTGGGCGCTATGCGCCTTCTTGGGAGCGGATTTCCTTATGGCACGGTCATGGTCAATATTCTCGGCTCGTTCCTCATGGGCGTGCTCGTGGTTGCCTTTGCACATCGGGGCGGGAACCAATTCGCCCCCTTGCTGATGACGGGCGTTCTTGGCGGCTTTACGACCTTTTCTGCGTTCTCGCTTGATGCGGTGAACCTTTATCAACGTGGCGACATCCTGATCGCCACCACATATGTATTCGGCTCCGTTGCGGTCGGCATTGCTGCCTTGATCGTCGGAATGGCCATCGCACGAGGAGTGCTATCATGAGCGGCGTCCAGACCGTCACCATCACGCAAGAAGACGCGGATCAGCGGATCGACCGTTGGCTGCGTCGTCTTTATCCGCATTTGACCCAAGGCCGCATTGAAAAGATGTGCCGCAAAGGTGAGCTGCGTGTCGACGGCGCACGTGTGAAATCCGCGACCCGTCTGGAATACGGTCAAAAAGTCCGCATTCCGCCGCTGAGCGAGGATACAGCCCAGCCTGCACCCAAGCAAATCCGCAAGATTACGCGCTCGGATGCCGAAATGATCCAGGATGCCGTCCTCTGGAAGGACGAGCACATCATTGTTCTGAATAAACCAGCGGGACTTCCTTCTCAGGGTGGCTCCGGGCAGGGCGACCGCCATGTGGATGGGCTCGCCGAAGCGCTCAAATTTGGCTACAAAGACAAGCCCAAACTGGTGCACCGTCTGGACAAGGACACGTCGGGACTTTTGCTTCTTGCACGCACTGACCGAGTTGCCCGCGGGCTTTCCGAGGCGCTTCGTCACCGCAATGTGCGCAAGATTTACTGGGCCGCCGTGGCCGGCGTGCCTTCGCCCCGCGCTGGCTCGATCAAATATGGTCTCTTGAAAGCTCCTGGTCGGGGACATGGCGGGGAAGCGGAAAAGATGCGCTGCATCCACCCGCGCGAGGTTGCCGAAACCGAAGGCGCAAAACGTGCGCATACGGATTTTGCAGTTCTTTCGTCTTTGGGTTCACGTATTGCTTGGATGGCTCTCGTGCCGATCACGGGCCGCACCCACCAGCTTCGTGCGCATATGGCCGAGATCGGACACCCGATCCTCGGTGATGGCAAATACGGCGGTTCTTCTCAGGAGAATATGGGTGACGGATGGGGCGCGGGGATCGGCGGAGAGATCAGCCGCAAGCTTCACCTTCATGCGCGCACGTTGATCATCGAGCATCCGATCACTAAAAAAATGCTGACGCTCGAGGCACCGCTTCCTTC
This sequence comes from Marivivens sp., assembly GCA_023255435.1. Lineage (GTDB taxonomy): Bacteria > Pseudomonadota > Alphaproteobacteria > Rhodobacterales > Rhodobacteraceae > Marivivens. The sequence continues at coordinate 24,423 of JALRIK010000015.1, read as the reverse complement.
GCATATGCAGGCGACTTGGGACTATGTCGGTTGGGATGTAACCCACGCGCCGCTTGATCCGTTCAACATGCCCGATGCCTGAGCTAAGGCTCGTCATATTCGACGTTGATGGCACCCTTGTCGATGGTCAGGGATTGATCGTTGCGTCGATGAATGCGGCCTTTAGCGCGGTCGGATTGGAGGCTCCGTCTCGGAAGGATATTCTGGGGATCGTCGGGCTTTCGCTCGAGCATGCTTTGGAACGCCTTGCGCCATCGGGCGCGGATCATGCCGCGATGCTTGCTGCCTATCGCGCGCATTATTTCGAGTCCCGTTCGCGCGACGGCACACCTGCGACAAGCCCGCTTTTTCCCAAGGTCCGCGAGGTTCTGGATAGACTGGCTGCAGATCCTTGGACGATGCTTGCGGTTGCGACGGGTAAATCGAAGCGTGGGCTTGACGCTTTGATCGAAGGGCATGGGCTAGAGGGTGTCTTTTCGAGCCTCCAATGCGCAGATTTCCACCCCTCTAAGCCACATCCATCGATGATAGAGGCCGCCCTTGGCGAGGCCGGAGTTGATAAGTCCCGAACCGTCATGGTGGGGGATACGAGTTTTGATATTGATATGGCCCGTTCTGCTGGTGTTAAGAGCATCGCGGTTAGCTGGGGATACCACGATGCATCGCAGCTCGGTGCTGATGCTGTGATCGACGGGTTCGAGGCACTCCCGCAAACGATCGAACGACTATTGGAGAAGTAAGAGATGAGCGGTTGGAAAGCAAAACGGTTCTGGAAAGAAACCTCTGTTGCCGAAATCGACGGTGGTTTTCAGGTCCTGCTTGATGGTCGTCAGGTCAAGACGCCGGCCAAGACACTCTTGGTCGTGCCCACACGTGCATTGGCTGAAGCCATTGCCCAAGAATGGGACGCCCAAGAAGGCGAGGTCGATCCGACCACGATGCCTGTGACGCGTTCCGCGAATGCCGCTTTGGATAAAGTCGCCGCGCAGCGCGACGAAGTGGTTGCGATGTTGGCGAGCTATGGTGGAACCGATCTGCTCTGTTATCGAGCATCGGAACCCGCCGAGTTGCTGGAGCGCCAACAACAGGCGTGGGACCCGCTTCTCGACTGGCTCGCGACGAATCACCATGTCCGGCTTGCGGTCGGGTCGGGGGTGATGCATGTGGCTCAGGAGGACGCAGGACAGGAACTACTCCATACTGCCGTCAAAAAGCTCAACAATTTCGAAATAGCAGCTTTTCATGACCTTGTTGCCATGTCGGGCTCGCTAGTGATCGCTTTGGCTGTCTCGGAAGGCCGTGTCGATGTTGCCGAAGGCTGGCGTTTGTCGCGGATCGACGAGACCTGGCAAGAGGAACAATGGGGCAAAGACGAAGAAGCAACAGAGCTTGCCGAGAAGAAATTCAAGGAGTTTACAACGGCAGCGCGTATTCTCGGTTTGTGCCGTAACGTCAGTTAATGAACTGATAGTTCAGTGTTCTTTAGCTGAAATTAAGGCATTTGCCCGATAAATGGCCTCAATTTTAGCGCAAGCGAGTGTTGAATCCCTCAGAACTTGGCGCGAAGGCCTTGACCTAATGGTCTAAAATCCCACACTCTAATCCCTAGTTGCGGCGCGATTGTGCTGCGATGAACTACTCTGTTCTTTTCGGACAGACATAAAAACCAGTCCAGAACTGGAAACTCAGGAAGAGGTAAAAATGAAAAAAACTGTTCTGCTTGGCGCACTGACTGTTGCTGGTCTTGCAGCCACCGCAGCTTCGGCTGCTACGCTTGACGACGTACGTGCACGTGGCAAACTGAACTGTGGCGTGTCCACCGGTCTGCCGGGTTTCTCGAACCCCGACGCCAACGGTAACTGGCAGGGTTTTGACGTAGATTTCTGCCGCGCACTTGCCGGCGCCGTCTTCGGTGATGGTTCTGCTGTAGAGTTCGTGCCGCTGACCACCCAGACCCGTTTCACCGCGCTTTCGTCCGGCGAAATCGATGTGCTTGCACGTAACACCACCTGGACCTATTCGCGCGATACCGACCTCAAGCTCGATTTCATCGGCGTTAACTATTACGATGGTCAGGGCTTCATGGTTCCCAAGTCGCTCGGCGTATCTTCGGCCAAGGATCTTGATGGCGCTACCGTCTGTATCCAGACCGGCACCACCACCGAACTGAACCTCGCCGACTTCTTCCGCGCGAACAACATCAGCTACGAGCCCGTTCCGATCGAGACCAACGCAGAAGCCCAGCAGCAGTATCTTGCAGGTGCTTGTGACGTTTACACCACCGACGCTTCGGGCCTCGCCGCAACCCGCGCAACCTTTGAAGCGCCCGCGGACCACGTTCTTCTTCCGGAAATCATTTCCAAAGAACCGCTTGGACCTGCTGTTCGTCACGGCGACAACGAGTGGGCGGATATCGCACGCTGGACCCTCAATGCACTTATCTCGGCTGAAGAGCTCGGTGTAACCTCTGCAAACGTTGCAGAACTTGCTGCTGCTCCGACCACCAACCCCGAAGTGAACCGTCTTCTCGGCACCGAAGGTGAACTGGGTGCGATGATGGGTCTCGACGCCAAATGGGCTGTCAACGCGATTGCTGCGGGCGGCAACTACGGCGAGATCTTCGAGCGTAACATCGGTGAGAACACCCCGATCGGCCTCGCTCGCGGTCTGAACGCGCAGTGGACCGAAGGTGGCCTGATCTATTCGGCACCTGTTCGCTAAGATCAAATCGGGAGGGGGCGTGCATCATGCACGCCCCCTTACCGTTTTCAAAAAGAAGACTAACAGCGCACACCCTCCAGAGATCTTATGATGCCGGACCAACTGGCACGAAGATTTGGATTTGGGAGCCGGGGAGAGACATATGACGACCCTCACGGAGCAGCCGGAAAAAGGCTTCCGGCTCAGTCAGCTTATCTATGATACACGTTATCGGTCGCTCACCATTCAGGTGGTCGCGACCATTTTGCTCGTGAGCATCATCTATTGGCTGATTGCAAATACGATTGCGAACCTTGCCGCACTCGGTAAGGAATTCGACTTTGGTTTCCTGTCAAGCCGCGCAGGCTATGACATCAACCAGACCCTTATCGAATATGATAACTCGATGTCCCACGGACGCGCCGCGCTTGTCGGGATCGCGAACACCCTCTTGGTGGCGTTCCTCGGCTGCATCATGGCGACGATCATCGGCGTGATTGTCGGTGTGCTCCGCCTCTCCAAGAACTGGGTGGTGGCGCGGCTTATGGCGGTTTACGTCGAGGGGTTCCGAAACGTTCCCTTGCTCCTCTGGATCATCCTGATCTTTGCTCTGATGACGGAATCCACGCCGCAGCCGCGAGATTTCAGAGAAGGTGGATCAGCTTCCATGATCTTGTGGGACTCTGTTGCGATCACCAATCGCGGTATTTTTGTACCGAGCCCTGTGTTCCATTCAGGGGCCACACTCTTCGGAATTATCACCCTCTTGGGCATTGTTGCCGCATATGTTTATCGTAAGAAGTCGCTCCAGAAGCAGCTCTTGACGGGGGAACCCCCTGTTTCGCTGTGGATCGTTATGGTTTCTTTGGTCGCTGGACTTGCCGCTGTTTTCGTCCTTCAGGGTTTCTTGTTGCCGGGCGAACAGTCCTTCAATCCTGCAATCACGCTCAACTCTCCCGAGCTTGGCGGATTCAACTTCACCGGCGGGTTACAGCTTCGTAATTCACTCATCGCGCTCTGGTTTGCGCTTTCGCTTTATACGGGCGCATTCATCGCAGAGATTGTTCGTGCAGGTATCCTCTCGGTTTCCAAAGGCCAAACCGAAGCTGCCTTCGCACTTGGCTTGCGCCCGAACCGAACGATGAACCTCGTGATCCTGCCTCAGGCACTTCGCGTGATTATTCCGCCGCTGATTTCCCAGTTCCTGAACCTGACCAAGAACTCCTCGCTCGCCATTGCCGTGGGTTACATGGACGTTCGTGCAACGCTAGGCGGGATTACGATCAACCAGACGGGCCGCGAGCTGGAGGGGATGCTCCTTTTGGGGTCGTTCTATCTTCTGATCAGCTTGCTGATTTCGTCGGGCATGAACTTCTACAACAACAGCGTTAAGCTGAAGGAGCGGTAATATGAGCGAGACACACGCCCAATCCGTCCTCTACGTGCGGGACACAATGCTCCCCCAGCAAGAGCCGCCCATCACCCAAAAAGGTGCGGTGAAATGGGTTCGCGAGAACCTGTTCAGCTCTTGGCTGAACGCGATCCTGACGATTTTGTCGATCTATGTGGTCTACACGCTCGTTTCTCACCTGTATCCATGGTTCGCCAACTCGGTATGGACCGCAGGGTCGCTCGGGGAATGTCGCGAGGTTCTGGCTGTCGAAGGTGCTTCGACAGGCGCATGTTTTGCGGTCATCTCTGACCGCTGGCTCCAGTTGATGTTCGGCTTTTATCCTTCGGCCTTCTACTGGCGTCCAATCCTGACCTTTGTGCTCTTGGTGCCTGCGCTCGCTCCAATCCTGTATTCCGAGCGCGTTCCGACCAAGATGCTCTGGTTCTCGGGGCTCTATCCGTTTCTTGCGACATGGCTTCTGTGGGGGGGCTCGTTCTGGGTGCCTCTGCTGGTTATCGCCGGGTTCGTGGTTGGGGCACTGCTCTTCATCGCGGGATCGCGGATCAATTTGATCGTCGCAACAGTTGCAGCAATCCTTGGCGCGCTCTTCTGGTGGCTCTTCGCTGCTCCGTCGATCAATGCATCGCTGCACCACATGGTTGGACAGTCGCGTGCAGAAAGCATCCTGCAAGAGGCTACGGCGCTTCGGGCCGAACTCGCACCCGAGCTTGCGGCGCTTGAAGCGCGCAAGAAAGAACTTGAGCCCGTAATTGCGGCCGCGAATGCTGAAAAAGCCGCATTGGTCGAAGCCGTAACAGCCGAGGGTTCACAGGACGAAGAAGCTAAAGCAGCTTTCCTTGCCAAAGTGGACGAGCTTCAGGTGCTGCGTCGCCAAGACCTCGCTCTTGCGGCGCAAATCGTGAATATCCAGCAAGAGATGTCCGATGCTCGCGCTCTTCTGTCGTCCATTCCGACGCTCCCAACGCTTGAAGAACAGCTTCCGACGTTGCGTGCGACCTATAAGGAATTGGAGGCTGCGCTGCCTTCTGCTCTTCGCGGCTTGCGCACTCCGAACCAAGCGCCAGATGGCACCTCGGCCGAGGACCTGAACGCTTTGAATGCCGCGCTCTCTGCAAAATCGAACCTCGACTCTGCAGAGCTTGCGATCGCTTCCATCTATGGACAGATCGGCATCGTCGGGCTCGAGCCCGTCAACAGTCGTGACTTTGGCGGCTTCATGCTTGCTTTGGTGATCGGCCTTGCAGGGATTTCGCTCTCTATGGGTCTCGGGATTATGTTGGCTCTTGGCCGTCAGTCCAACCTGTTCATCATCCACACGATCTCTGTTGCGTTCATCGAGATCATTCGCGGTGTTCCGTTGATCGTGTGGTTGTTCACGGCCTCTTTGTTGCTCAACTACTTCCTCCCGCCGGGCACCGAGTTCGACCTTATGCTTCGGGTGGTGATCATGGTGACCTTCTTCTCGTCCGCCTATATCGCCGAAGTGGTGCGCGGTGGTCTCGCTGCGCTTCCCAAAGGGCAATACGAAGCAGCCGATGCGCTGGGTCTCGATTATTGGAAGTCTATGCGGCTTATCGTGTTGCCACAGGCTCTCAAGATCTCGATCCCCGGTATCGTGAACACCTTTATCGGCCTTTTCAAAGACACCACGCTCGTGATGTTTATCGGGCTTCTCGATCCGATCGGCCTGTCGAACTCTATCCGCGCCACCTCCGATTGGAACGGCATCTATTGGGAATTGTTCGTCTTTATCGGCCTTCTCTTCTTTGTCTTCTGCTTCAGCATGGGACGCTATTCACTTTACCTGGAGAAAAAACTCCAGCGTGATCACCGCTAAGGAGACCACAAATGTCTGAACTCTCAATCGAACGAGAAATCGACCGCAGCGGCATGACAGTGTCGGATGAAGTCGCAATTCAAATCAACGGCATGAACAAGTGGTACGGTCAGTTCCATGTGCTTCGTGACATCAACCTGACGGTCAATCGCGGTGAGCGTATCGTGATCTGTGGTCCTTCGGGCTCGGGTAAATCAACCCTGATCCGCTGTATCAACCGTCTCGAAGAGCACCAGTCCGGACAGATCATAGTGGATGGCACCGAGCTGTCGTCGGACCTCAAGAACATCGACAAGATCCGTTCCGAAGTCGGGATGTGTTTCCAGCACTTCAACCTTTTCCCGCACCTGACGATCCTCGAGAACTGCACCCTTGCGCCGATCTGGGTTCGCAAAGTGCCGCGCAAAGAGGCCGAAGAAACCGCGATGCATTTTCTTGAAAAGGTGAAGATCCCCGATCAGGCTCACAAGTATCCCGGCCAGCTTTCAGGCGGTCAGCAGCAGCGTGTGGCGATTGCGCGCTCACTTTGCATGAAGCCGCGCATCATGCTGTTTGATGAACCGACGTCGGCTCTCGATCCCGAGATGATCAAGGAAGTTCTCGATACCATGATCGAGCTAGCCGAAGAGGGAATGACCATGCTCTGCGTGACGCACGAGATGGGCTTTGCCCAAGCTGTTGCAAACCGCGTGATCTTTATGGACCAAGGCCAGATTGTGGAACAGAACGAGCCGAAAGAGTTCTTCAACAACCCGCAGTCCGAACGCACAAAGCTGTTCCTGAGCCAGATTTTGGGTCACTAAGCCCACACCATAACTGGAGAAGGCCGCCCCCTGGCGGCCTTTTCTTTTGCCAAGTCAAAAATTTGATCAAAATACATCTCCCCTTTCCCCGAGGGATCGTGCAGTATCCGCGCGAAACGACCAAATTCGAGGAGATGTCATATGGCGGGTGTGAACCACAAAGGTCAGGCGTTTGACTGGGCCGATCCTTTCCTTCTTGCCGATCAGCTGACTGAAGAAGAGCGGATGATCGAAGACAGCGCAAAAGCCTTTGCCGCCGAAAGTCTCGCACATCGAGTCGAGAACGCCTATCTCAACGAACATACCGATCCCGAAATTTTCCGTGAAATGGGTGCGGCCGGTCTTTTGGGTGTGACCGTTCCCGAACAATACGGCGGGGTCGGCGCGTCCTATGTGTCCTATGGGCTTGTCGCAAGAGAGGTCGAACGGATCGACTCGGGCTATCGATCGATGATGTCGGTGCAATCGAGCCTCGTTATGTTCCCGATCTACGCTTACGGCTCCGAAGAACAGCGGAAGAAGTATCTTCCCAAACTTGCGTCGGGCGAGTTCATCGGGTGCTTTGGTTTGACCGAACCCGAAGCAGGGTCCGATCCTGCGGGCATGAAGACGCGCGCCACAAAGACCGAGGGCGGCTATGTGCTCAATGGTTCCAAGATGTGGATTTCGAATGCGCCGCTTGCTGATGTTTTTGTCGTCTGGGCCAAATCTGAAGCCCACGGCAACAAGGTGCGCGGCTTTATCCTTGAAAAGGGAATGAAGGGGCTGTCGGCCCCCAAGATTGAAGGCAAATTGTCTCTTCGGGCTTCGATCACGGGCGAAATCGTGATGGAAAACGTCGAGGTCGGCGAAGACGCCCTCCTTCCCGATACCGAAGGAATGAGCGGTCCCTTCGGCTGTCTAAACCGTGCACGTTACGGCATCAGCTGGGGCGTGATGGGTGCGGCCGAGGATTGCTGGCACCGCGCACGCGGATACGGGCTTGATCGCAAGCAATTCGGCAAGCCTCTTGCCGGAACCCAACTCTATCAGAAGAAACTTGCGGACATGCAAACCGAGATTACGCTCGGTCTCCAAGCTTCGCTTCGCGTCGGGCGGCTTTTGGACGAGGGTCGTTTTGCGCCCGAGATGATCAGTCTTATCAAGCGCAACAACTGCGGCAAGGCGCTCGACATCGCGCGTCAGGCCCGTGATATGCACGGTGGTAACGGTATCCAGATCGGCTATCACATCATGCGGCACGCCCAGAACCTCGAGACGGTGAACACCTATGAGGGCACTCATGACGTGCACGCCCTTATCCTTGGTCGTGCACAAACGGGCATTCAGGCGTTTTTCTAAGCAATGACTTCTGCGCTTAATGGTCTCAAAGTCGTTGAACTGGCACGGATCCTTGCGGGTCCGTGGATGGGACAAACACTTGCCGACCTTGGCGCCGAGGTGATCAAGGTCGAAGCGCCCGAAGGGGATGATACGCGGAAATGGGGTCCCCCCTTTATCGAGCGCGACGACGGCAAAGGCGGAACCGAAAAAGTCGCAGCCTATTTCCATGCGGCAAACAGGGGCAAGACTTCGGTCACTTGCGACTTTTCGAACCCTCATGATCTTGCGAAACTCAAGGCTCTGATCGCGGATGCGGATGTCTTGATCGAAAATTTCAAAGTCGGTGGGCTCAAGAAATATGGGCTCGATTATGAAAGTCTTTCCGCGCTTAATCCCCGTCTTGTTTATGCGTCGGTGACGGGCTTTGGCCAAACAGGACCAAGGGCCGCGCAACCGGGGTATGATTTTCTGATTCAGGGCATGAGCGGGATCATGGACCTCACAGGCGAGCCTGACGGTCAGCCGCAAAAAGTCGGCGTTGCTTGGATCGACATCTTTACAGGGCTTTATGGCGTTATCGCGATAGAGGCGGCTTTACTGGAACGCGCACGGTCCGGTTTGGGTCAGCATCTTGATATCGCGCTCTTCGACACAGGTGTCGGTGTGCTCGCCAATCAGGCGATGAATTACCTTTTGGGCGGTGTTGTGCCTTCGCGTCTTGGGAATGCGCATCCGAACATCGTGCCTTATCAGGTTTTGCCTTGCGCGGATGGGCATGTGATTATCGCCTGTGGCAACGACCGGCAATTTGTTGCGCTTTGCGGCGTGCTCCAGCGGGCCGAGTTGGCGGTTTCGGAAAAGTTCGCGACCAACCCTGCGCGTGTTGCCCATCGGGCTGATTTGACGACTGCTCTGGAAGACGTGCTCGCGACTTGGACCAAAGCCGATTTGATAAGCGCTTTGGAAAAGGTCGGCGTTCCATGCGGTCCGATCAATTCGGTCCAAGAGGCGTTGACGGACCCGCAGATTGAAGCGCGCGGTCTTGTCATTCACCCCGAAGGGATTGCGGGCATCGCTACCCCGATCAAGATGTCCCGAAGCCAAGCGGTTTCGGATAAGGCCTCGCCTCTCCTTGGTTCTGGCACTTGGGCCTTCACCTCTCGTCGGGACGGGTGAGGCTGAAGACCTTATCGATCACAGCGTAATCCTGATAGCCGAGCCTCGCCATCGGTTTGAACGCAGTCACGTCGAAGCGTCCATCGATGATGCAGTCATCCCGCATGTGAACGCCTGTGACTTCCCCGAAAACGACGAAATTCTTACCCCCGACCAATGGCATGATCTCGGTCAGTTTGCATTCCAGCGACGCTGGCGCATCGGCCGCTCTCGGACAGTTTATGGTCGTGCATTCTGCTTTGTCTATCTGTGCGAATTCGAATTCATCCACGTCGGATTCAAGCGTTTCGGAGGATCGGTTCATGGCATCCCGCATCGCGAATTCTACGATGTTGACGCAAAACACACCGGTCTCGCGGATATTGGCGAGGGTATCTTTGGACGCGTTCAAGCCCGTCTTGAGCCCTTGCGAGGCGAACATCAGTTGCGGTGGCACATAGGCGACTGCGTTGAAAAATGAGTAGGGTGCGATGTTGTCCGTGCCGCTTGCGGACCGTGTGGAAACCCAAGCAATCGGACGGGGCGAAATGATCGCATTGAAAGGATTATGCAGAAGCCCATGTCCATCTTTTGGTTCGTAAAACATCGGTTGTCCTTGTCTCTCGTTTGCGACACAGCTAGCGCCATGCTAACTCAGGCCTAGAGCTAATGGGAGAACTTCTGGCGTATGTTCGAACTCACCGTCGAGAAACCTGAAGATTGGTGGGACGTCGAGGCCCTCTATGACCTATGTTTCGCACCGGGTCGAACGGCTCTTTCCTCTTACAGATTGCGCGATGGGGTCGATCCGATCCGCGAGTTATGCTTTGTCGGGCGGGATGGTCAGGGGATCATCGGCGGCGTCATTCGAAATTGGCCCGTCTGTATAAACGGGCATCTGGCGATACTTCTCGGGCCTGTCGCCGTCCACCCCACGCGTCAAGGAGAAGGTCTTGGCGGAATATTGATGCACGCGGCACTGAACAGGGCGACCGACCTTGGTTGGGAGCGTGTTATGCTTGTCGGCGACTATCCCTATTACAAGCGTTTCGGTTTCGAAAAGCTCGAGGGTGTGATTATGCCGCCGCCTACAAACCCAGATCGTGTCTTGGGGATCGAGCTTGTCGAAGGTGCTTGGGCGCAGGTCAAAGGTAATGTCGAGCGCGCGGGAGATTGCAATCCCGAAGAGAGTGCCCATCTTTAACCCGTCGAGACGTGGAGAGAGATGGATGAAGGTTATCAACCCCGAAAACCCTCTATCAGAGGAGGCCCGCGAGGTGGTGCGCGCGCTTGCGCGTCGGCAACGCAACGCAAACGGCATCCTAATGTCCGCGATGAACTATGTCGGTGGTCAGGTCGAGGATGGCTTGAAACTTCTTCCTGCTCCTGTGCGGGCGCAAATAGAACGGGCCGCGAAATCGGCGCTTGAGAAAAGCTATTCTGTTGCCGCCAAGAGCCGTCAGGGACCGCTTCAAAACGTGGTTGCGACCGAACGGATGAACCGTCTGCTCGGAACCTTGACCGGCGCCTTGGGAGGTGCTGGGGGGCTGCCGACTGCTCTGGCCGAATTGCCCGTCGCGACGACCGTGATTTTCCGCTCGATCCAGTCCGTCGCCGAAACCTATGGTGAAGATCCGAGCACGGAAGAAACCCGAATGGAATGTCTCAGAGTATTCGGAGCCGGGGGTCCGATGGGCGAGGATGACGGGATCGACACGACCTTTATCGGAGCACGTATCGGCTTGTCGGGGGCGGCAGTGCATGGGCTTATCGCCAAAGTCGCCCCACGATTTGCGACAGTACTTACTCAAAAACTGGCGTCTCAAGCGGTGCCCATTCTTGGCGCGGCGGCGGGTGCGGGCACCAATTACGCATTTATCGGCTATTACACCGAAATGGCGCATGTGCACTTCGGGCTACGTGCGGCTGGGCGCACCTATGATGCCGAACAGGTCGCCGATGCCTTTCACGAGGAACTCGCCCGATTGAAGTCACCCGTGGTCGCTTGAATTATTGATTGGCGAGATAGCTGGTGACGGCTTGACGCACAGAAAGCTCGCCGTTGGCGCGCGCTTCGTCGATCACAGCTTTTACTTCGCGAAGATCCACGCGGCGCAAAAGATGTTTGACCGGACCGATGGAGGCAGGGCGCATCGAGAGCGTCGGGAACCCAATCGCCGCAAATGCGACAGCTTCAACAGGTCTGCCTGCATCCTCGCCGCAGAAGGAAAGCTTTTTACCTGCATCCGTGCAACGCTTGGCGACCATCTCCAAAAATCCGATAAAGCTGCTGTCGAGCGTGTCATATCTACGGCGCACACGTTCGTTTTCGCGGTCTGCGGCAAAGAAAAATTGCTTGAGATCGTTTCCGCCGACCGAAATAAAATCGACCTCTTCAAAGAAGGCGTCGGGCGCAAACCCGAGGCTTGGCGTTTCAAGCATCGCTCCGACTTCAAGAGCAGACGGAAGGGTGTGCCCGAGCTTTCGCTCGCGCTCGATCACCTTATCCAGATTGGCGCGTGCTTCGCGGAATTCGGACAACTGGGTGATAAAGGGGAACATGACTTTCAGCGGGCGACCATTGGCCCCGCGCAGCAAAGCCTGAAGTTGCATGCTCAAGACACCGGGCATGTCGAGCCCGACGCGGATGGCGCGCCACCCCATTGCAGGATTGGGTTCATCCTGAGGCTTCATATAGGGAAGCACTTTGTCTGATCCGATGTCTAGCGTGCGGAAGGCTACGGGAAGACCACCCGCCGCATCCATAACGCGGCTGTAAAGAGCGGAAAGCTCGCCGCGCTTCGGCATTTGGTTGCGGATCAGAAACTGTAGCTCTGTTCGAAAGAGCCCCACCCCTTCCGCCCCCGAGGAGGGAAGCGATGGCAGGTCGGCCATCAGCCCCGCGTTCATATTGAGCGAAATGACAGTGCCGCATTTCGCCTGAGCGGGAAGATGACGGATCGAGGCATAGCGTTCTTGCGCGCGCGCCTGCATCGCGATTTTGTCGCGAAACGCGGCTTTGACCGCATCATCGGGTCTCAGGTGTATGATGCCTTGGTCCCCGTCGACGATAACGGCATCCCCGTTGAGAGCCTCGGTCGTTATGTTCCTTGCATGGATGACAAGCGGGATGGCCCAAGCGCGCGCGACAATGGCAGCGTGGGAGCCGACCGACCCCTCTTCAAGAATGATCCCTTTGAGCGTCTTACCGTATTCAAGCAACTCCCCCGGGCCGATATTGCGGGCCACAAGAATGGGGTTTTCGGGCATTTCCGCGCCTGTATCTGCGCCTTGACCCGTCAAAATCCGAAGTAGCCGGTTCGAAAGGTCATCAAGGTCGTGCAAGCGTTCGCGCAAGTAGGCATCACCCGACCCTTGCAAGCGAGAACGGGCCAGCGATTGCTCTTTCTCGACCGCAGCTTCGGCCGAAAGCCCGTTCGCGACGTCGTCCTCCATGCGGCGCATCCAACTCTTGGAGTTGGCAAAAAGCCGATAGGCCTCGAGCACCTGGACCTGATCTGCGTTGACTGTCGCCGCTTCATCCAGCATCTGGTCGATCTGGTTGCGAAGCGTGTCCACTGCCTCTCGGAGCCGCAAAAGCTCGGCTTCGGGGTCGTCGGCGACGGGGTTGGTGACCACGACACGGGGTTCGTGCAGATAGACGTTCCCCTCGGCGGCTCCTTCTTGCCCTGTGGTGCCGCGGAACATCATCGCTTGTTGATGGCGGGCAGAAAGCGCTGCGCCTTCACCGATAAAAGCGCCGAGCTCGGTCATTTCTGCAAGAACCATTGCAACGACTTCAAGCGCATATACTTCGTCGGCGGTGAACTGTCGCGATGCTTTGGACTGCACAACAAGAACACCGAGCACATTCCCAAGCCGCTGGATCGGGACGCCGCAGAACGACGAATAGCGTTCTTCGCCCGTTTCGGGCATATAGCGAAAACCCTTCTCGGCGGGCGCATCCGCAGTGTTCACGACCTGCCGTGTGCGGGCGGTGCGACCAACAAGACCCTCGCCAAGTCGCATCCGCGTCTTGTGGACCGCTTCGGCCTGAAGTCCTTCGGTTGCGCAAAGTTCGAGAGTTTCCTCGTCACGGAAGAGGTAGATAGAACACACTTCTGTCTGCATTGAAGAAGCGATGAGATGCACGATCTTGTCGAGACGCGCTTGCCCTGCTGCGTCTTCGGCCATCGTGTCACGTAGGCGGCCAAGTAACCTACGGCTATCGGTTTCGAATTTTTGTCCCATCGGTCCTTCCGGAGTCTTTGACTCTCTCTATAGGCGACCTTGGTCCGGAAAGGGAGTGGACAAAAAGCCTAGGTCCAAGTTTCTACAACTTTCCGCTTGGTGACAGGGTAATCTGCCTTAAAACTGGGCGGATATTCTTACTAGGGTTTAGGTTGGATATTTCATGCAATTTGAGCGAACGACCGTCATCTGGCAGAGAGTCGAAGGCGCGCTTGTTTTTGGCGCGATACTCTTGTCTTTTCTTTTTGGATATAAATTGGCTTACCCTTGGTGGGCGTTGGTGTTGATCTTCTTTGCCCCTGATCTGAGTTTTCTGGCTTATCTTTTTGGCAAAAAAGTAGGCTCTTTCGCCTATAATTTCGTGCACAGCTATGGGCTTGGGTTGGTGATCTTGGTGCTTGGGGCATCAAGTGACTCTTACGCGCAATTCACCGTCGGGGCGCTGATAACGGGGCATGCGGGATTTGATCGGATGCTTGGGTACGGATTGAAAATGCCGAGCGGATTTCACGACACTCATCTTGGACGGTTGGGCAAATAAAAAAGCCGCCCGTTCGGGCGGCTTTTCCTATTTAGCGAGGCGCGTCGATCAGCCTTTGTCGAGCTCAAACGCGTCATGCAGTGCTTGAACTGCAAGCTCCATGTATTTGCGGTCGATCAGAACCGAAATCTTGATCTCGGACGTTGCGATCACTTTGATGTTGATGCCTTCCTTCGAGAGCACTTCGAACATCTTGGCCGCGACACCTGCGTGGCTGCGCATACCGATCCCGACGACCGATACTTTGGCGACTTCGGTGTCAGCTTCCATACGGTCAAACTTGATGAGACCTTTTTCCTTGGCCTCGGTCAGCGCCTTTTCAGCGCGCTTGAGCTGATCGATCGGGCAAGAGAAGGTCATATCGGTGACACCGCCGGCGTGACCCTGATAGTTCTGCTCCGAGATGTTCTGAACGATCATATCGACGTTGACGCCTGCTTCGGCGAGGGGGCCAAAGATCGAAGCCGCGATGCCGGGCTTGTCTTCGATGGTGACGAGGGTCAGTTTGGCCTCTTCGCGGGAATAGGCGACACCGGCAACAGCTTTGGATTCCATGATTTGCTCCTCTGCGCAGACCAGCGTGCCTGCGTCATCTGACGGTTCCTCGAACGAGCTAAGCACGCGCAGCTTCACGTTATAGCGCATTGCGAGTTCGACCGAACGGGTTTGCAGAACTTTCGCACCAAGCGACGCGAGTTCTAGCATTTCTTCAAACGAGATTTTTTCGAGCTTACGTGCCTTGGACGTGATGCGCGGGTCAGTCGTGTAGACTCCGTCGACGTCCGTATAGATATCGCAGCGCTCGGCATCGAATGCAGCGGCAAAAGCAACTGCCGTGGTATCGGAACCACCGCGACCAAGCGTCGTGATGCGACCCTCGGGCGAAATCCCTTGGAAGCCGGCGACCACGGCAACCTTCATGCCTTCGTCAAATTTCTTGTTCACGTTCTCAGTGAGGATTTCCTCAATCCGTGCCGCACCGTGCGCGCCGTTCGTAATGAGCGGAACCTGCCATCCCTGCCAACTGCGAGCCGGGATATCCATTTCCTGCAAGCGCAGCGCCATAAGGCCTGCGGTCACGTTCTCACCCGAAGATACAACGGCGTCATATTCGCGCGCGTCATAGAGCGGAGAGGTTTCATTCACCCAGCCGACGAGTTCGTTCGTTTTGCCCGACATGGCCGAGACAATAACGATAACGTTGTAACCGTTGGCAACTTCAAGCGCGACGCGCTTTGCGGCGCGCTGGATCCGGTCGAGGTTCGCGACCGAAGTCCCCCCGAATTTCATGACGAGCGTTGGCATGGTTGTCCCTTGCAAAATATCGCCGCCCTCATAATGGGCATTGGAGCCAAGGGCAATTGTCCAATGATGGCAAAAGGGACGCAGTCCCCTTTTATCTATCAGTTTTGTGTCTTTTTGGGACCAAAGGGCAGGGGGATCACCGGAACACCCTCTTCGATAAGAGCTTTTGCCTCTTCGGCTTTTGCTTCGCCATAGATTGAGCGGATCGGCGCGTTTCCGTCATGCATCGCGCGGGCTTCTTTCGCGAATCTCGTTCCGACATATTCGCTTTTGCTTTCGACTTCTTTGCGAAGCTCGGCCAACGCCTGTTCTGCGGGGGAATGCGGAGCGCTCAGGGGGCGCTCTTTGTCGGTTGAAACCGACGGCGCCATCAATGTCTTGGCCACATCATCCGAGCCGCAAACGGCACATGCGACCATATTTGAAGCCTTGAGCTTTTCAAAGGCTTCACCCGATTTAAACCAACTGTCAAAGGTGTGACCTTTGTCACACTTGAGAGAATATCGGATCATGTGTCACGGGACCGGTCGAAGGTGTCGGACTGTCATATAGCGTCTCCGCCAAGGCTTGGAAGAGCCTACCCGATCAAATGTTTGGGGTCAAAATTAAGGATCAGGTCGCGAAGCGCGGGCTCGGCGACCTTGCTTGCTGCTTTCTTTCGTCCGAACCACTTGCGCCTGCGTTCATGCCGTTCGGGCCAAGTCGTATGAACCGCCTGAACATGCACAGGATAGACCATCGCGACGATCGGAACCGGAGTTTTGGCGAGCGGCTTTATATAGGAATAGACCCCAATGCATTGAGAATGCGCGTGTCCTGTGAGCCCCGCTTCCTCCCAGGCTTCGATCGCAGCAGCTTCCGCAGGTGTCTTTTTGTCCATGGGCCAGCCCTTGGGCAGAACCCATCTACCTGTGCCTCTGCTGGTGATCAAACAGACCTGAACCTTATCATTCTTGATCCGATAACACAGCGCCGCGAACTGGGTCCGCGTTTCGGTTTTCCCGCTCTTGCGTAATCGGAGTGGTTTTTGAGGAATGTTCAGCATCGGCTCGGGATCAGGAAAGGTGCCTTACTTCAACCTAGCACCTTCCCATGTGTCGCCAAGGTCAAAGTCTTCAAGCAGCCACTTTCGGTGCAACTTCACCAACGGACTGCCCGTTTTCGAGCGTAGTGGCTTCGATTGTGATCAGGTCCGAAGATTGTGATCCAGTGCCGAAACGCCCGATTTCTTTGCGCAACTCTTCGTTCGCACGAATGAGTTTTTCGGAGGTGTTGGCGATTTTCTCGGCTTCGGCCGTTGAATTCGAAGCATATCTCGCAATCTCGTTGATCGCGAGGTTCACACTTTCGACTCCATGCGCCTGTTCTTCACTGGCGCGGGAGATATCCGCCATCAGCGAAGAGACATACTCGATGTCGTTCGCGATTTGGTCAAAGGCGGCTTTGGTCGTGCTCGATATTTCAACGCCCACCGACACACGGTTAGAGGCTTGTTCGATAAGCTCTTGAGTTTCCCGAGCGGCAACGGTCGAACGGGCTGCAAGATTGCGGACTTCGGAAGCCACGACAGCGAAACCACGGCCTTGGGACCCCGCGCGTGCTGCTTCGACAGCGGCGTTCAAGGCAAGAAGATTGGTCTGAAACGCGATATCGTCGATTACTTTGATGATACGCGAAATTTCGACGGAGGAGACGCGGATGTCGTTCATCGCATCGACCATTTCGTCCATGCGCGCCTTTCCGTTGAATACGGTGGTGTTCATCCGTGCGGCACTATCATAGGCGCGCTGGGCGGATTGGGCGTTGCTTCGCACCTGACTCGAGGTTTCTTCGACAGAACTCGAAAGTTCATCAATCGCCGTGCTTTGGACTTCAGCGTTATAGGCGAGACTTTGGACGCTTTCACCAAGGCTGGAAATAACGGCTTCGACTGTTTTGGATTCCTCGCCGATCCGGCCAAACGCCTGTTCGAAAACGATCATGATCCGATCGAAGGCACGAACCGCGCTCCCGACTTCGTCGCGCTTTTTCGAATTCACCCGATAGCTCAGATCGAGTGTATCGGCGATCCGATGGAAATGTCCGCGCATTTCGCGGATAGGCGCAATATTCCTGCGTGTCACGAAAATGCTGATCGCAATGGCGAGCGCAGTGATGACGAGTGTATCTATAAGCAAGAGTAGCCCCAGATGGTTACTTTCACTCCGAATCGCGCTGGTATCGGCTACGGTGAGAAGCTTGTAACTCTGATCCCCAACCGAAAAGTCGACGATTGCACCGGCGATTTCTTGAGTGTCCTTGATCACCGCGCTGAGAACTTCCTCGTCGAGGTTTGCGAAAGACGCGAGTATCGTTTCAGCCCGCGCGCGCGGTTTCGTACCGAGCAAAAGCTCTCCGTCGGCGTTCAGCAGAAAGCGGTCCGAAGTGGTGCCGTTCAAATCCTTGATCATCGCGCGGCTTGCATCATTGCCGTTCTTGGCGAAAAGAATCGCACCGATTTGGGTGCCCGCGCGGTTCTTGAGCGGAAGAGCATAAAGGGTCTTGATCGGATCAGGCGTCAAATCCGAGGTAATATACGGTGTTTCGGCAAATTCTGCGCTGGATGCCGTGCCGTCGCGAGAGGGAAGAACCGCTTGCAAGACTTGGGCGACTTCGGTGTTCGCGAATTCCCCCGAAAGGAGGTTCGCACCGATGTTGTTCTTCTGCGCAGAGGACGGGTCTTCTGCAAAAACAACGGTGCCATCGAGGTTGACCAAATAATAGGACGAGAAGGACAGCGCGCGTTTCACCCCCGAAATATAGGCGAAGTTCGCGTTCTTTATCGCCATGAATTCAGGTGTCGCGCTGAAGTCTGCGGCGTCGCCCCCATTTTGCACGGTGGCTTCAAAAGCTTGGCTAAAGTCCTCGAAAAGAGTCTGGAGTTCCGAATCATACGCAAGTGTGATGGCCATTCGGTGGTCGAGTTCGAGACTTTCCTTGATTCGGACCGAAGAGCGCACCCCCTCTGCCGCAAGTTCATTGTAGGCCTTGTTCAATAGGCTTTCGTTGACAGTCAGAAAGCTGATGAGGCCGACCGCCGCCGCAGCAATAGCAACCATGGTTGAAAAGTAGAGTGGAAGCTTGATGTTGAGTGGCAAGTTCATGCGTGGGTCCTTTTCGCCGCGTGATAGGCTACCAAGGTGCAACGTCCTGAAACTGGATAGTTTTAGGGATAGGAACGCCGAATTCCTCACCCGCATCAAGCAGCGCAATGAGTTATGCAGAACTGACAATTTTTTGGGGAAATGGTGCTGCAGGGGAGGATTGAACTCCCGACCTCTCCCTTACCAAGGGAGTGCTCTACCACTGAGCTACTGCAGCGTCGGTGGCGGGGAATTAGCCGTAATCGAAACTCTGCGCAAGCCCTCTCTGGACGGTTTTTTCATCTAAGGCTAACAACGTGCACATGGATCAAAAAACAAATCACAAAACGCAGTCCAAATCCGAAGCGGAGCGAGAAGCCCGCTTAAAGGCTGCGCTCAAAGCAAATATGGCAAAGCGCAAGGCACAGGCAAAAGCGCGTGCAGCGTCAGAAGACCAAGAAGAGTAGGTAAAAGAGCATGGATTCCATTTTGGTAAAGGGCGGTTCTGCCCTGAGCGGCGAAATCGAGATCGCCGGCGCAAAGAACGCTGCACTGACCCTCATGCCCGTGACTCTTCTGAGTGATGAGCCTCTGACGCTCACAAACTCGCCGCGTCTTTCGGACATCAAGACGATGAGTGCTTTGCTAAAGTCTCTCGGGACCGAGGTGTCGTCGATGCAGGACGGCAAAACCATCGTGCTGTCGTCGCATGGTTTGAACAGCACCCATGCGGATTATGAAATCGTCCGCAAAATGCGTGCCTCGAACCTTGTTCTTGGGCCGCTGCTCGCGCGGGAAGGCCATGCAACGGTGTCGTTGCCTGGTGGGTGTGCGATCGGTGCGCGCCCGATGGACATCCATATCACGGCGCTCGAAGCGATGGGGGCCGAGATCGAGCTCAAGGACGGCTATTTGCATGCCAAGACCAACGGCGGCCTCAAGGGCAACCTTGTGCCTCTGCGATTCGCGTCTGTGGGTGCGACCGAAAACGTCCTGATGGCTGCTACATTGGCCAAGGGCACCACGGTTATCGAAAACGCGGCGCGCGAACCCGAAATCGTCGATCTGGCCCGCTGCCTCAAAGCGATGGGTGCCCAGATCGAAGGTGAAGGCACCAGCCGTATCGAAATTCAGGGTGTTGACCGGCTTCATGGTGCAACGCACCGCGTTGTGACGGACCGTATCGAGCTTGGCACTTATATGCTCGCTCCCGTCATCGCAGGCGGCGAGGTCGAATGTCTTGGTGGCAAGCTCGAACTCGTTCAGTCGTTCGTTGAAAAACTGGATGCGTCCGGTGTTTCGGTCGAAGAAACCGCGCGTGGACTCAAGGTCAAGCTGAACGGAGACCGACCCAAAGCCGTCAACGTCGTCACCGAAGTATTCCCAGGCTTCCCGACCGATCTTCAGGCGCAAATGATGGCGATGCTCTGTTTTGCTGATGGCACCAGCGTTTTGGAAGAGAAGATTTTCGAGAACCGCTTTATGCACGCCCCCGAACTGATGCGTATGGGTGCAAAGATCGACGTGCACGGAGGCACTGCGACTGTCACCGGTGTAGAAACGCTCAAGGGTGCCCCTGTCATGGCGACCGACCTTCGGGCGTCTGTCTCGCTTATTCTGGCGGGTCTTGCCGCCGAGGGTGAAACGCTTGTGAACCGTGTCTATCACCTTGATCGCGGGTATGAGCGTGTCGAAGAAAAACTTGGGGCCGTGGGCGCCAAGATCGAAAGGATCAAGGGCGAGTGACCGAAGACGCACGTTTCGAAGACGGGGGAGAAACACCCCTTCGCCTCAAGGCTCTGGATGCGGACGACCTCATGGTTTTGTCCGCACTGGTGCAAGATTCGATTTTTCCTGCCAAGGAAATTGTTTGGAAACAGAAGGAACGCCGCTTTGCGATCCTGTTGAACCGTTTCCGTTGGGAGGATGTCACAGCTGCCGAGCTGCGCCGCCGCCCTGTCGAGCGCGTCCAATCCGTTCTTGTCATCGAAGATGTCGTCTCGGTCCAGTCCCAAGGCGTGAACAAGTCGGACGGCGAGATGGTGCTGTCATTGCTCTCGATCGCTTTCGAGGCTGGCGAGGACGGCACAGGTCATGTTCTTTTGACCTTTGCGGGTGACGGCCAGATCAGACTGGAAGTCGAAGCACTTGAAGTTATCGTTAGGGATGTGACGCGGCCCTATGTGGCCCCGTCACGCGCCGTTCCCACCCACAAAGATTAACGCGAAGCGGTCAATTCGAGGAACACATCCTCTAGATCGGCTTCGGTCGTTTTGACGTCTTTGATAGAAATGCCCGCGTCGCGAAGCGCCGAAAGGATCGTTTCCGCGCGGGTTTCTTTTTGCTTGTAGGTAAAGGCAAGCGACCCATCAGGGCGCTTCTGGCCCAAGATCTCGGGCGGAAGCTGTGGAAGATCGGCTTCCGCATCGGGAACAACGATCATCGTCTTTTTGTCGATGCGCCCGAGAAGGTTCGCGGTCGTGTCACGCGTAATCAGCGAGCCGTGGTTGATGATCGCGATTTCGTCACACATCGCTTCGGCTTCTTCGAGGTAATGCGTTGTCAGAATGATTGTCATCCCGCGCTCTTCATTGAGCCGGCGCACGTTGTTCCACAGCATATTGCGAAGCTCGATGTCGACACCTGCGGTCGGTTCGTCGAGAACAAGGATATGCGGATCGTGAACCAAGGCTTTGCCGAGCAAAAGACGCCGACGCATCCCGCCAGAGAGTGAGCGTGCATATGCATTTTTCTTGTCGGTCAGGCCGATCAACTCGAGAATTTCATCGGTTTTGCGCTGGGCCTTGGGCACGCCATAAAGCCCCGCCTGGACCTCAAGGCTACCACCCGGGGTAAAGAACGGATCAAGGTTCGGCTCTTGTGGCATGATTCCGATCGCGGCGCGTGACTGGCGCGGGTTCTTGTCCTGATCGAAGCCCCAGATTTTGACGGTGCCTTCGCTCTTGAGAACGAGCCCCGCAAGGATGTTGATCAAGGTGGATTTGCCCGCACCATTCGGCCCGAGCAGACCGAATATGGAACCGCGCGGGATATTGAGGTCGATCCCCTTGAGTGCTTCTTTGCCGGGACTACGGCCAGACGCTTTGTAAGTCTTGCGAAGTCCGCTGATTTCAATGGCGTTCTCGGTCAAAGCGTTGTTTCCCGTCTTGCTCGTGGCGCTTGGTGTTCTATTATGCCATCCGATTTAAGGCGGGAAGGCTCCCGCGGCAACAGATGAAGGCAAAGCAATGAGCATTCCTGCACCCGAGACCAAGATTGTTGATCAGTGGCGCGTCGCTTGCGACGGTGGTGAGGGTGCTCTTGGCCATCCCCGTGTCTATCTTTCGCTTCCGCACGAGAGCGGCAAAGTCGAGTGCCCCTATTGCGATGCGCTCTTTATCCACAAG
Organism: Marivivens sp.; assembly: GCA_023255435.1. Classification (GTDB taxonomy): domain Bacteria; phylum Pseudomonadota; class Alphaproteobacteria; order Rhodobacterales; family Rhodobacteraceae; genus Marivivens. The sequence goes on along the minus strand of JALRIK010000015.1, from coordinate 2,565 downwards.
AGCTTTGCCGACGCCAAATAAACCGAACAGCGGTTTTTGAATGACCAGAGCGGTCCGATCACACATCGGGCCGCTTTTCGTTTGGTCTCGGGGGCAAACTGCTGGCGGCAGACGGCCGAACATGGCAAAACCTTCCTGACCATGACAGCGCGGAGGGATTGATATGACGAAATTCGGAAAAGGCTGCCACCTGCACCTGATCGACGGCTCGGCCTTTATCTTTCGCGCCTATCACGCTTTACCGCCCTTGACGCGCAAATCCGACGGACTCCCTGTCGGGGCAGTCAGCGGTTTTGTAAACATGCTCCAACGCTACATCGAGGGAAACAACGGCCCCGATGCGGCAACACATGTGGCGGTGATCTTCGACAAAGGAAGCCACACCTTCCGCAATGATCTTTACGATCTTTACAAAGCCAACCGCGAGGCGATGCCCGAAGATTTGCGCCCGCAAATGCCTTTGACCCGCCGTGCAACGATTGCTTTCAACATCGCCTGCAAAGAGCAAGAGGGTTTCGAGGCGGACGACATCATCGCCACTCTCTCTTGTCGCGCCCGCGAGGCAGGCGGCCGCGTGACCATCGTGTCTTCGGACAAGGATCTTATGCAGCTTGTCGGTGACGGGGTCGAAATGCTTGATCCGATGAAAAACCGCCGTATCGACCGTGATGGTGTGATCGAGAAATTCGGCGTGGGTCCCGAGCGCGTGGTCGATGTGCAATCGCTCGCAGGCGACTCGGTCGATAACGTGCCCGGCGCCCCCGGGATCGGGATCAAGACCGCGGCACTCCTCATTAATGAATTCGGAGATTTGGAAACGCTGCTCGCCCGCGCTGGCGAGATCAAACAACCCAAGCGCCGCGAGTCTTTGATCGAATTCGCTGATCAGATCCGCCTGTCCAAAAAACTCGTCTCGCTCGACTGTAACATGGAGCTTGATTTTACTCTGGATGATCTTGAACTGCGTGCGCCCGTCGCCGAGGACCTTCTGGCGTTCCTGACGGAAATGGAGTTCCGCACCATCGTCAAACGCGTGTCCGAACATCTCGGCGTTGAGGCGCCTGTCATCAAAGAGCCGACACCTGCGGAACCCTCCGCCGCGTCGGAAGAGATCCGCGACCTTCCCTTTGATCATGGCAAATACGAATGGATCAAAGATCGCGCGGCGCTTGAAAAATGGATCATAGCGATCAGGGAACGCGGCTATGTTGCCGTCGACACCGAAACGACAGGCCTAAACGAAATGACGGCCGATCTCGTCGGTATCTCGCTCTGTGTCGAGGCAGGCCAAGCCTGTTACATCCCGCTTGCCCATCGAGCCGATGCGGGCGACGATCTCTTCGCCTCGGACGCCAAGGCCGAAGGGCAAATGGACCTGAATGACGCCCTCGCGCTGCTCAAGCCCGTTCTAGAGGACGACAGTGTTCTGAAAATCGGTCAGAACATGAAATATGACGCCAAGATTTTCGCGCGCTACGGCATTCAGGTTGCCCCTGTCGATGACACCATGCTGATGTCCTATGCGATGCACGCAGGACTTCATAACCACGGAATGGACCAACTGTCCGAGCGTTATCTGGGACATGCGCCGATCGAGATCAAATCCCTGATCGGCTCTGGGAAATCTGCCGTCACATTCGACAAAGTCTCTGTCGAAGAGGCCGTAAAATACGCCGCCGAAGACGCCGATGTGACGCTTCGCCTTTGGCAGAAATTCAAACCTCGCCTGCATCAGGCCAAGGTAACTACTGTCTACGAGACCCTCGAGCGGCCTTTGATCCCCGTCCTCGCCCGTATGGAAATGGCCGGGATCAAGGTCGACCGCGACACGCTCTCGCGCATGTCGAACGCCTTTGCCCAGAAAATGGCGGCCCTCGAGGCGGAAATCCAGGACCTCGCAGGTCGCCCGTTCAACGTCGGCTCCCCCAAACAACTGGGCGAGATCCTTTTTGACGAAATGGCGTTGCCGGGCGGCAAGAAAGGCAAGACTGGGGCCTATGCCACGGGTGCCGATATCCTCGAAGACCTCGCCACAGAGCATAAACTTCCGGGGCTCGTGCTCGATTGGCGTCAACTTTCCAAGCTCAAATCGACCTACACCGATGCGCTTCAGGATCATATCAATCCCGAAACAGGGCGTGTCCACACAAGCTATTCGATTGCAGGGGCGAACACGGGACGATTGGCATCGACCGATCCGAACCTCCAGAACATCCCCGTGCGCACCGAAGACGGTCGCCGCATCCGCGAGGCCTTCGTCGCACAAGAGGGAAAAGTGCTGGTCAGCCTTGACTATAGCCAGATCGAATTGCGGATTTTGGCGCATGTGGCGGATATTCCTTCGCTGCAACAGGCATTCAAGGACGGCATCGACATTCACGCGATGACCGCAAGCGAGATGTTCAACGTGCCGCTGGATCAGATGACCAGCGACATTCGCCGCAAGGCGAAGGCGATCAACTTTGGGGTGATTTACGGGATTTCCGGCTTTGGTCTGGCGCGCAACTTGCGGATTCCGCGCGGCGAGGCGCAGGGATTTATTGACCGCTATTTCGAGCGTTTCCC
>JALRIK010000159.1 GCA_023255435.1 Marivivens sp. | reverse complement strand
CGCGGCCCGTCTTGGCGCCGAGGTAAACCACAGGCATGCCGACGCCCGAAGCGGCGGAATAGAAAATCTTGTCCGCATCGGCAAGACCCGCAGCGAATGCGTTCACAAGGCAGTTGCCGTTATATGCGGGGTGAAAGCGCACTTCACCGCCAACGGTCGGAACGCCAAAGCAGTTGCCGTAACCGCCAACGCCTTCAACCACGCCGTTGACGAGCTGGCGCGTCTTGTGGTGCTCGGGCGAACCGAAGGACAGCGAGTTCATCGCCGCGATGGGACGGGCGCCCATGGTGAAGACGTCACGCAGAATACCGCCCACACCCGTAGCCGCACCCTGATAGGGTTCGATGTAAGACGGGTGGTTGTGGCTTTCCATCTTGAAGACGATGGCCTGATTGTCGCCGATATCGACCACGCCCGCGTTCTCGCCGGGGCCGCAGATGACCTGAGGGCCGCTGGTCGGAAGCGTGCGGAGCCAGCGCTTGGAGGATTTATAAGAACAATGCTCGTTCCACATGGCCGAGAAGATGCCGAGCTCGGTGAATGTCGGTTCGCGACCGATGATTTCCAGAATGCGCTCGTATTCGTCGGGCTTGAGGCCGTGGGCTGCGATCAGTTCATCGGTGATTTGCGGTTCGTCCATGATATCCCCCGGAGGCTGGAATTGCGCACCTCTTAGGGCAAGGAGGTCAAATGGGAAAGAGCGAGACGCCGATTTCAGACAAAAAATTCGCGAAAGCCCAGCTTGCTTTGCCGTAAGTTTCCAAGCTATCTGAGCGAGGAACAGACTGGGACTTCAAATGTCAATTCGTGATGCGCTTGTCAAAGACGCTGGACCAATCGCTGGTATCTACAATCAAGCCGTGCGAGACACCGTTGCTATCTGGAATGATAGTGAAGTCGATGTTGCCAATCGACGGGCTTGGATTGCAGATCGTCAGGTTGCTGGATACCCCGTTCTGGTGCTTGAAGAGGGTGGCGAAGTGATCGGATACGCCTCTTACGGTCCCTATCGTCCCTTTGACGGTTACAAGTATTCGGTCGAGCATTCGGTCTATGTTCGTCCCGATCATCATGGGTGTGGCTATGGCCGGCTTTTGATGGAAGCGCTCATAGAACGCGCCCGCAAAGGCAAGGTGCATGTGATGATCGGCGGGATTGCCGCTGAGAATGAAGGCTCGCTTGTTTTGCACAAGAAACTCGGGTTCGTGGAAACAGGGCGTATGCCTGAGGTGGGTCAGAAGTTCGGACGTTGGCTCGACCTCGTGTTTATGCAGCTCCATGTAGATAACCGCCGAGAGCCGTAATCCCAACAATTTGATCTTGGTCATTTTCCGTTAGTGCAGTTGCGCCTATGATCCCAAAGTGGTCAGCGCAAAAAAAACGCCGGGCACACAGCCCGGCGAAGTCCAACAGGGAGGTTTGAAGTGATGAGCGCGAAAGCATCATCGGCTTCAGTTGTGCACATATTGTGCAGTCTATGTTCGATCAAGAAGTAATAGGCTCAGTTTTGGTCAACCCCGCTATGCGCTATGCGCATAGCTTAGAGGGTCTTTGCTGCCTCGGCTGCGGCGGCATTGTCGCGAATGCGTTGACGATGCGCGATAATCTCTTCCTGAACAAAGTCGCGGAAGGCCGAAACGCGCCGCGATTGGCGAAGCTCTTCGGGATAGGCGAGGAAGACAGGCACTTCGCCGCTCTCGACATCGGGCAGAACGCGGACGAGTTGAGTGAAGTCTTCTGCAAGGTAATCGGGAAGAACGCCGACGCCCACATTCGCAAGGACCGCCTGAAGCACCCCGAAATAGTTGTTCACGGTCAGCATCGAATGCACGTCGTAATTCATCAGGTGTTGAACGAGCGAAGCTCCTGCCGCGACTTGGGCAGAGTTCGGGTTCTGGCTGATCAGACGGTGATTGTGCACGTCTTCGACCTTTTCGAACGCTGGGTGCGTGTCTAAGTATTCGCGCGTCGCATAAAGCCGCATGCGCACCGACATGAGCCGTTTGCGGATAAGGTCGGCCTGTGAGGGCTCTTTCATACGGATGGCAACATCGGCTTCGCGCATGGGAAGGTCGAGCACGCGCTCTTCGAGCATGAGGTCGATCTTGAGATCGGGGTATTTCTCATAAAGCTTGTGCAGACGCGGTGCGAGCCAGAGCGAGCCGAAGCCCGTCGTCGTCGTGACCTTGAGTTCGCCGAACACTTCTTCTTCGCTGTCCTTGATCCGCGCGGCGGCGGCATCGAGACGCTTTTGCATCGAGCGGGTCGCATCGAAAAGAAGCTCGCCCTGTTCAGTAAGGATAAGGCCACGAGCATGGCGGTGAAAGAGCGTGGTTCCAAGCGACTCTTCAAGGGCGCGGATCTGGCGGCTCACGGCCGATTGGGACAGGTGAAGAGTGTCACCCGCATGGGTGAGTGAGCCAGCATCCGCAACGGCGTGAAAAATTCTGAGCTTGTCCCAGTCCATAGTGCCCCCGAGTAAACAGCCCTAACATACACAAGAATCGCTCAGTACTCTTGTCCCCAAAGTAAATGCAACGGCGTATGTGACCGAAATATTACTTTGTAGGTCAGAGGGTGTGACCTAGGTTTAATTTATAGGCAGTAAAGGGAGATCAACATGCGTCGTGAAGCTGTAACCCTCGAAGATCGCTATGATCTGGGCAAGACGCATGTTCTTTTGAACGGAACCCAAGCGCTCGTGCGGCTGATGCTGATGCAAAAGGCTCGTGATGAAAAACGGGGATTGCGGACCGCCGGCTATGTGACGGGCTATCGCGGCTCGCCCTTGGGCGCGGTCGATATGCAGATGACTTTGGCCAAGGCCTATCTCGACAAGGCGGACATCAAATTCCATGCGGGCCTGAACGAAGACCTTGCCGCCACTGCGCTCTGGGGCACTCAACAGGTGCATTTGCGCGGTGACGGGCGCGTCGATGGCGTTTTCGGCCTCTGGTATGGAAAAGGTCCGGGTGTCGACCGTTCGGGCGATGTTATGCGGCACGTGAATTTCGCTGGAACCGCGCCCTTGGGCGGTGTGATCATGGCGATGGGAGATGACCATACGGGCGAATCCTCGACCTCGTTGCACCAATCCGACATGACGATGATCGACAGCAATATGCCGATCGTCTCGCCTGCGGGGGTTCAGGAAATCCTCGATCTCGGGCTTTACGGCTATGCGCTTTCGCGGTTCTGCGGTCTTTGGGTCGGTCTCAAGACCATGAAGGACACGGTAGAGGTGACGTCTGTCGTCAATGGCGATCCCGAAAGGCTCCAGTTCGTCGAGCCCAAGTTCGACGGCCCCGAGGACGGGCTTCATATCCTGCTCTATGAATCGCCTGTCTCGCAAGAGGCGCGCACGCTCGATTATCGTCGCAAGGCCGCGCTTGCCTTTGCCCGTGCCAACCGGATCGACAAGCGGGTCTGGGGAGAAAAGGGCGCAAAGATTGGGTTTGTCGCTGCGGGCAAGAACTGGCTCGATCTTGTCCATGCGCTGGACCTACTCGGGTTTGACGAGCAAAGCGCCACGGCGGCAGGGATCACCACCTATAAGGTCGCTCAGGTCTGGCCGCTCGACATGGAGAGCTTCCGCGAATGGGCAGAGGGTCTCGATCTAATCGTCGTGGTCGAAGAAAAGCGCAAGTTGATCGAAGGCCAGATCAAAGAGGCGCTCTATAACGATCCCGCACGTCCTCGTATATATGGCGGCAAAAAGGGGGCCGAGGTTCTCTTTACCGAGAAATACGCGCTTGATCCCGTCAGCATCGCCGCAACGCTCGGCCAGATCATCGAAGAAGAAGGTTGCGGCTCTGACCGTCTCCGCGCGGGGCTGGAAAAGGTCCAAGCGGGAATGCGTGCGCCCAACGCCCCGCAGATCGCCGCCCGAACGCCCTATTTCTGTGCAGGCTGTCCGCACAACTCCTCGACACGTGTGCCCGAAGGGAGCCGCGCCTATGCGGGGATCGGCTGTCATTACCTTGTCCAGTTCATGGAGCGTGACACCATCGGTTCGACCCATATGGGCGGCGAGGGCGCGAATTGGGTGGGTGAGGCGCCATTCTCCAAGACCGATCATGTGTTTCAGAATATGGGCGACGGCACCTATAACCACTCGGGTGTTCAGGCGATCCGCTTTGCGTTGAGTTCGGATGCCAATATCACCTTCAAGATCCTCTATAACGATGCCGTCGCCATGACGGGCGGGCAGGGGATGGATGGAGAGCTCACCGCAGAGCAGATCTGCTC